>JANQHG010000239.1 GCA_028277115.1 Azospirillaceae bacterium | reverse complement strand
GAGCGGCTGCGCGCGCAGCTCGAGACCCTGCTCGCGGCCGACCCGCCGGTCCCCGAAGAGCGACTGGCCCAAGAGTTGGCGCTGCTGGCCGCGCGCGGCGACATCCGCGAGGAGCTCGACCGGCTGCGCGCCCATGTCGCCGCGGCCCGTACGCTGGTCGACGAGGGCGCCGCGATCGGCCGGCGGCTCGATTTTCTGTGCCAGGAGTTCAACCGCGAAGCCAACACGCTGTGTTCGAAGTCGGGCGATGTCGATCTGACCCGGATCGGGCTTGCGCTCAAGGCGACGATCGAACAGCTGCGCGAACAGGTGCAGAACATCGAATGACCGCCCCGACCCGCCGTGGCCTGATGCTGGTGCTGTCGTCGCCGTCGGGCGGCGGTAAGACCACGATCGCGCGCCGTTTGCGCGAACAGGACCCGGAGCTCAATCTGTCGATCTCGGCGACCACCCGGGCGCAGCGTCCGGGCGAGGTCGACGGCGAGCACTATCTGTTCACCGATCGCGAGGGCTTCGAACAGATGGTTCGCGACGGGGCCCTCCTCGAACATGCCGAGGTGTTCGGCAAGCTGTACGGCACCCCGCGCGCCCCGGTCGAAGCCCATTTGGCGGCCGGGCGCGACGTCCTGTTCGACATCGACTGGCAGGGCACCCGTCAGCTTGCCGCGGCGGCGCGCGCCGACCTTGTGTCGGTGTTCGTGTTGCCGCCCTCGGCCGCCGAACTCGAGCGACGGCTGACCGGCCGCGGCCGGGACGATCCGGCGGAGATTGCGCGCCGTATGGCCAAGGCCGGCGCCGAGACCAGCCATTGGGCGGAGTATGATTACGTGATCGTCAACGACGTGCTCGACCACAGTGTCGCCACGGTCCGGGCGATCCTGGCGGCCGAACGGCTGCGGCGCCATCGCCGTCCAGACCTCGCCGCGCTGGCCGAGGCGCTGGTGACCGCGTGCGGCGGCACCGACCGCGCGCCGAGTCGCTGACGCGCGCGGCTGCCGTCCGCGCGACCCCGGCCAGGCGCTCCCCCCCCAACCGAGAGCCCACCGATGACCGACGACGCCGTGCCCGGCCCCGATGGTGTCCCGATCGGCCTGGATGATCTGGTCCCCGGCGGCCTGGTTCGCCACCCGACCCAGCCCGACTGGGGGGTCGGTCAGGTGCAGTCGGCGATCGGCGACCATGTGACGGTCAGCTTTGCCGAAGCCGGCAAGGTCGTGATCAACCGTCGGGTGATCGCGTTGGTGCCGGTGACCGACGACGCGGCGGCGCGGGACCACCCCGCGCTCGCCTGACGGGTGACGGCGTGGGTCATTGGTCACGCTGTTTCACATTCGACGCCGATCGCGTAACGTAAATCCCCACAGCTTCGTCTCGATCCGGCGTCGGTCAGGCAAATGGGGGTGTGCCGTGGGCTGGTTGACGAAACTCGGGCCCGAGACCGCGAAAACCGACGCGCCCGCCCGCCCGACGCCCGACGTCGCGGGCGGCGACGGCCCGCGCGTGATCGACGCCGAGATCGTCGAGGACGCGCCCGGTCCGGCGGGCGAGGTCGATCTCGGCTTCCTGCTCGAGCTGCCGGGGGGCGACGGCAGCGACCGGCTGTCCGACGATCCCAACGTCCGCGCGGTGCTGGCGGCCAAGCTGGCGCGGCTGTTGCCGCAGCTGTCCGACGGCAAGCTTGCCCAGATTTCCGCGCTCGCGGTCAAGGCGCTCGAGTTGCTGGCGCGCGACGAGATGGTGCGGGTGCGCGAAGCCTTGGCCGGCGCAATCAAGGACGTCGCCTGTGCGCCGCCCGCAGTGTGTCGCCAGTTGTCAGAGGATGTCGAACGCTCGGTCGCGGCCCCGGTCTTGCGCTATTGCCTGGCGCTGTCGGACGAAGACCTGCTGGCGATCATCCAGAGCCGGCCCGAGTCGTGGCGGCTGTCGGCGATCGCGGCGCGCGCGCACCTGTCCGGGCCACTCGCGGCGGCGATCCACCAGGCCGGCGACGTCGCGGCGACCGGCGTTTTGCTCGACAATCAGGGGGCGGAGATCCCCGACCCGACCCTGGAGGCGATCGTCGAGGAAGCGATCGGGGTGCCGGACTGGCATGCCAAGCTGGCGGCGCGGCCGTTGTCGGGCCCGCTCGCGTTGCGGCTGGCCGCGTTCGTCGATCGCTCGGTTCTTGAAACTCTGCGCCGCCGGTGCGACCTCGACCCCGTGACCGTGCGCGACGTCGTGATGGTGGCCCGGCGCCGGGTCAAATGGCTCGACGACAACCGGGAGGGCGAGACCGCGGCAGCCCGCGCGCGTCGCCTGTTCCTGGCGCGCCAGCTCGACGACGAGGCGGTGTCCGACGCGCTGTCCTGGCACCAGGACGATTTCGTCAAGGCCGCGCTCGCCTATCTCGCGCGGGTGCCGCTCGAGGTGGTCGAGGCGATCCTCGACACCAAGAGCCCCCGCAGCGTCACCGCGCTGGCGTGGCGGGCCGGGCTCAAGATGCGCACCGCGATCCAGCTCCAGGTCCGGCTGGCCAAGATCGACCCGCGCAAAGTGTTGAACGCCCGCGACGGCGCCGACTACCCGATGACCCCGACCGAGGTCGCCTGGCAGCTCGAGCTCCACGGCATCGAGATCGCCGACGATCCATGACCCGGCCCGCCCGCCTCGCGCACCGCCAGCGCCCCCCGGCGCCGGTGTCGTCACGGCACCACCGGTCCGCCGGCACGGTCGGCGGACCGGCCCGACGGCACCGGCTCGCCGCCCGGTGCCGCCAATGCCCCCGCGCGACCGCTCAGCGCACTTTGCGCATCGCGCCGCTGGGGCCGTAGCTGACCGAGCGCACCATCACCGGGGTCGCGCGGGCCCGCGCCTTTGTCTCCTGCTCCTTGGCCAGGACATAGTCGAGCTTGTCGAGCACGGTGCGGGTCAACAGCTCCTTCGACCCGACCGGCGGGCCGACCACCGAGACCTCGGTCAGGGTATCGGGGTCCATCGCGGTCACCTTGAGGTAGCCGCCGACCTCGGTGTACTCGAGCAAGGCTTCGCGAAAGCGCCGTTCCATCGCCGACCTGCCGTGGGGAGCGCGCCCCCTTTGTCCGATCGGACCCGGGGGCGCCGGTCTGCTACGCTGATCATATCGCCCCGGCGCTGCCGCCGACAACTCGCCAAGGAGGGTCGCTTCGACCATGACCACCGATCCGCCGCCGTCGTCGTCACCTTCGTCGTCACCTTCGTCGTCACCTTCGTCGTCATCGTCGCGCCCCCGGTTCGACTGGGACGATGCCCTCAAACTCGACGAGGCGCTCACCGAAGACGAGCGCATGGTCCGCGACAGCGTGCGCAGCTGGGCCCAAGACCAGTTGATGCCGCGGGTGCGCGACGCCTTTCGCCACGAGCGGTTCGACCGCGCGGTCTTGACCGAGATGGGTCGGCTCGGCCTGTTGGGGGCGACGATCGAGGGCTATGGCTGTGCCGGTGTCGGGGCTGTGACCTACGGCGTGATCGCGCGCGAGATCGAGCGGGTCGACAGCGGCTATCGCTCGGCGATGTCGGTGCAATCGAGCCTGGTGATGGAGCCGATCCACGCCTTCGGCACCGAGGCGCAGCGCGCGCACTACCTGCCGTCGTTGGCCCGCGGCGAGGCGGTCGGCTGTTTCGGCCTGACCGAGCCCGATGCCGGCTCTGACCCGGGTGCGATGCGCACCCGGGCCCGCCGGGTCGCCGGCGGGATTCGGGTCTCGGGCACCAAGACCTGGATCACCAACGCGCCGATCGCCGATGTCCTGATCGTGTGGGCCAAGGACGACGACGGCACCGTGATCGGTCTGATCCTCGAACGCGGCATGACCGGGCTCACGACCCCGCCGATCGAAGGCAAGTTCTCGCTGCGGGTGTCACCGACCGGCCAGATCGCGATGGACGAAGTGTTCGTGCCGGACAGCCATCTGTTGCCTGGTGCGCGCGGTCTCGGTGCGCCGTTCCGGTGCCTAAACAAGGCGCGCTACGGCATCGCGTGGGGTGTGCTCGGCGCGGCGGAGTTCTGTCTTGCGACCGCGCGCCGCTATGCGCTTGAGCGCACGCTGTTCGGGCGCCCGCTGGCGGCCAACCAGCTGGTGCAAAAGAAACTGGCCGATATGGTGACCGACATCTCGCTGGGGTTTGCCGGCGTGCTGCAGGCCGGGCGGCTGGCCGAGCGCGGCGTGCTCGCACCCGAGTCGGTCAGCCTGTTGAAACGCAACAACTGCGGCAAGGCGTTGGAGATTGCCAGGGTGGCGCGCGACTTGTTGGGCGGCAACGGGATTGTGGACGACTATCACGTGATCCGGCACCTGCTCAATCTCGAGACCGTCAATACGTACGAGGGCACCCACGACATCCATGCCCTGATCTTGGGCCGTGCGATCACCGGCCTTGCGGCGTTTTCGTGATCGGTCCCTGCGGGGGGTCACGCCCGACCGGGCTGGGCCGCGACCGCGGTGCGGCCGAGGTTCGGAAAGCCGCTGTAATCGATCGAGGTCGACCAAAAGCGCTCGAGCTTGTGCAGGGTCTCGTTGCAGGCCACCAGTTCCTCGGGCGCGAACCCGGCTTGGTCGAGTGTGGTGACCTGACGTTCGAACATATCGCCGATCCGGGTGCGCAACGCCAACCCCTTTTCGGACAGGCGCACCCGCACCGAGCGCCGATCGTGCGTCGAGCGTTCCTGGTTGAGATAGCCGTTTTCGACCATTTTCTTGACGTTATAAGACACGTTCGATCCCAAGTAGTAACCACGGGCGGTCAATTCACCGACGGTAAGGTCGTCGTCGCCGATGTTGTAAAGGATCAGGCATTGGACGTTGTTGATGTCCTGGATGCCGAGGCGGTCGAGTTCGGTCTTCAACACTTCGAGGAAGTGGCGGTGCAGCCGTTCGATCAGAAGAATACTCTCGTAGTACGGGTGACGCACGTCGGTCTCCCTTCGGTTCGGCGGGGGGCCGCCGCTCGCTGGTGGAGAGGGTCTCTGCCGCCCGCGGCACGACCGGCGACTTTGTCGCAAAAACAGGGCGCAACCGCGGTAGTCTCGCACAGCGACCGGCGGGCCGCAAACCCGAGAAGTGTCGGCCGCGCCGGATCGTGGTGTCTGTGCCGCCGGTCCCACGGGCTGTTTGGCGGGGGGATGTCGGATCGCTGCCGACCGCTCGGCGACGGCAGTCCCGCCTGCATGCGATGCGCGTGATCTTTGCGGCGAATGCGACCGATCGTCCCGAAAACCCGACCGATCGGTCGCGCGCCCTGACGTCTTGACCGATCGAGGGTCGACAAGCGGGGCGGCGCACCGTATATACTTCCGATCCCTGGTCGGGCCGGGCGCATAGCTCAGTTGGTAGAGCAGCTGACTCTTAATCAGCGGGTCCAAGGTTCGAGTCCTTGTGCGCCCACCAGGAAATCAAGGGGGTTCGCAGGCGCCAGGCAAGCAGCGGGTGGCGCGGG
>JANQHG010000268.1 GCA_028277115.1 Azospirillaceae bacterium | reverse complement strand
ATGACATGAGTGGGAATGTTTGGGAGTGGGTGCAGGACTGGTACGCCGGCGACGCGTACAGTAAGCATGGCGTTGATAACCCCATATATGAGGCTGGCGTGTCCCTCCGCGTCTTACGCGGCGGCTCCTGGCGCTACGATGCCAGGTTCGTGCGTTGCGCCAGTCGCGACTTCAGCGGCCCCGGCCGCAGGGACGACTTCTTGGGCTTCCGCCTCCTGAGGACCTTAACCTTTTAGTTTTTTATTTTTTACCTTTTGCAGGTTGGTTTTGTTTTGTGGTCTGCTTTTTTGGCATTTTTCGACCGAGCGGAGCGAGGTTATTGAGGGAAAGCCCGCGAAGCGGGCTCGCGTTGGGCAGGGCCAGGAACAAAAATAGAACATGTGCCGAAATCGCCCCCTTGACGCCGCAACAAGGTGGAGGCCCAGCGACACCCGACCGCTGCACGCGGCGAACGGGCCCATATATGTGGCCATATATGGGCCGGCCGACTCACATATATGGGTCATCGATATCTGACTGCCCGACACCGCCAGATGCCGTTCCGGGGTACCGGTGGATCCGTCCCGTCCTCCATCGGAACCAACTGCCCACACGCCTCACCTTGAGAAGAGGTCTCGATGCGCCCAACACTGGCCATGATCAGCCTCGGCGCACTGGTCGCCGTCTCTGCCCCGGCGCAGTCGCACCCCATCGAAACCGCGACCACCGCGCTCGCCCAAACCCTCGCCCGCAAACTTCCCGATGGCGCCACCGTCGGCCTCATGCCGCTACGCGACGGCATGTCCCATGTCCCGTGCAATCCTTTGTCGGAGCGGCTCACCAACGCCCTGCAGCAGGCGCTGCTGGCCCACCTCGACGGCTGGGGCACGGGGATCGCCGTGACGGAACTGACCGACCCGGCCGCCGTGCAGGCGGTCGCAATCGGGGACTGGGCCGTCGGCACCAACGAGATCGGGGTCACGGTCAAGGTTCTCGACCCCCTCGGCCCGGCCTCGGCGACCCTCGCGCAGACCACCTTTTCCTTGCCCCGGAAGGACTTGAGCCCCGGCGACGAAAGCTGTCTGCTCGCCTTTGAACCCGTCGACCGGGCGATCACGATCGCGGCGCCGAGGACCGCCCGTCTCGGCCCCTGGCCGACCGCCGATGTCGTCCGCGACCTGCCGGCCGGGATCGAGGTCCAGGTCACCGCCCGGGTCACCACGACCGACAAGAACCGCTGGGCCGTGGTGCGGCTGCCCGACGACAGCGGCCTCAACCTCGACCTTGGGCGATACGGGTTCGTGGTCGACCTGCTGCCGGCACCGCCGGCGCCGGTGATCACGCCGCTCGATGAACGCCGGCGCACCTCGGGGCCGGCCACGGTGCGGACCGAGGCGCGCATCTCAAGCCCGCGTTTGGCCGAGGTACCGCTGGGCACCGACCTCGCGGTGACCGGCCGGCTGACCGGTCCGGAAGACGGCGACTGGTTCCGGGTCGAGACCGGCGGCGGCATCGGCTACGTGCTCGCCACCGTGCTCCCGACCCCGACGACGCCGAGCGTTCCTCCCGCGCCGTCGGTGCCGGTCGGGCGCGCCCCCGGCTTCGAGGCGCGGGTCCGGGCCGACCGCCACAGCTACCGCGCCGGTGAGCTCCTGACGGTCACCATCGAGGGCAACCAGGACTTCTACGGCCACCTGGTCTACCGCACCGTAGACGGCGGCCTGGTGACGCTGGTGCCCAACCGGGCCCGGCCGGACAATCGGTTCCGCGCCGGCGTCACCTATCGGCTGCCCGGCCCGCGCGACGGCTTTCGCATCCGGCTGACCTGCGACCCGGCCTGCGGGCCGGAGAGCCTGTTTCTGTTCGCCAGCACCCAGCCGCTCGCCGGGTCGTCCGGGTCGGCGGCCGGCAGCCTCGCCGACATCAAGGCAGAGGTGTTTTCCTGCCTGTTCCGCGGCGACGATCGCGACGTCCTCAACCAGCCGGCGACCGATTGCAGCTGCGGGTTCCGGGGCGCCGAGCTCGCGTTCTTCGATCCCGCCGCCCCGGCGCCGGCGTGCTACACCGCGAGCTGGTCGATCGTGACCCGGCCGTGAGCTTGCGAAATCGTCGCTCACCACCGCGCCGACCGGCCCTCCAGCACACCGGAAAGGTTGCAGTCGCGCCTGGGCGCCAGCGTTCCGTCCGGTCCAAAGCAGCTCTGCGAGCCCGTCGCGGCGGTTGCGCCTGGCAGGTCCGCCGGCTCGTCGCTGTGGGACCGGGAGATCCAGGCCACGGCACCGCCACCCAGAAACGCCGCCGAGACCAACAGGCACACCAAGGCCGCGATCTTGAGCTTGCTCGCGCCCGGGGGGTGCGGTGCTGCGGCAGCCTGCGGCCCGATCGGCGCATCCGTCGCAGCCCTCAGCGCATCGCCCGGCGCCAGAGACTTCAGCAACTGCTGGCGCTTGTGCCACGTATAAAGGCCCAAGAGCGCGAAGACGACCCCGATCACCTTGAACGGGAGGTCGACCAACCCGAAGACCGCCTCGCGTTTGTCCTCGTCGAGCAGCCAGGGAAACCACGTCCAGATTTGATCGACCGTCACTGGCTCCCTCCCTTCAGCGCGACCCTGTGGCGAAGTTCGAGCGGGGGATCCGGCAGGGCAGGCTCGGTTGTCACCCGGATGCGGTAAGCGAGATCGCTGCGCGCCCGTCGGGGGTGTGTGATGGTCCAGGTCACCGCCTCGCCCGGCGGCACCGACACGCCCTCCGGCCGATCCCGATCGAACCGCAAGGCGCGGCTTGCGCCGTCGACCGCCACGGACAGTCGCAACTCGACGGCGCCGGCGTTGCGGAAGACATAGCGCAAGCCGCACAGGCCGTCCGCGGCGCTGGCGGCAAAGCGGCCCGGTTCGGGGTGTGCGATGTCCGTCGCGAGCGCGGCGATCTGGCCCATGATCACCTCGGCACAGACATGACCGGCCGGCGCGCGCAAGGCCGACAAGGTAACCAAGAGCGCCGGATCGGGCGTCCGAGGGGCCGGCGCGGTCTCGGCGGCCCGGTCGGCGGCGATTTCGGCCGGTGCGGATGGTGCCGGTTCCGCAGGGGCCGCTTCGGGGCGATCCAGGGACGCTCCGGCGACCGGCGTGACCGTTTCAGAGGGGATTGCCACGGCCCAAGGCCGCCAACTCGGCAGGTCGAGGCCGGCGGCAACGGCGAGCATGAGGACACCGGCCGCCGTGGCACCGAGCGCGAGCGCCGGCGTGGACCGGCGCCGACCCGCACGCCGCGGCGCCGGCAGGACCAGGCCGACGGCCGAGCATGCGTGCCGAGCATCGGCGACCGGGGCCACGGTCAGGGTGTCGGGGCGCGGCTGGTCGGCAGGCGCCCCGGCGCGCGCCGCCTCATCACGGTTGCCGGTCGGGACCAGCGCGGTGACCCGGCCACCCGATGCGGCGAGGCCGGCCAGTCGCGGCAGGCAGATCGCCAGCTTGTCGGCCACGTGGTCCACCGCATCGACCGTAAGGTCGCTCAACACCTGGCCGGTGGCCAGAACGACCGCCCCATCGTCGCTGCCGAGCCGGCCGGCCGCGGCCGCGGCGTGGGCGATCAGGACCCCAAGTTGCCAGCTGGCACCGTCATCGATCCGCGCCGAGACGTCCACGCGGTAGGTGGGATGGCCGAACAGCGGCTCGATCACGCCGCTCGGCGCGCGCGCGAAGTTTTGGTACGCCGTGCTCAGCGCCGGCAGGGTCGCGGTGGTGCGGTTGAGGCAGACGACGCTGCGCACCTCCGGCGCTTCGGGGGTGATGCGCAAGACCTCGGACGGGCCTTCGGTGGTGGCGACGAAAACGCGCATGATCGCTCCGGCTGCACAAACAACCGGGTCGGCGCCGGGCGTCGCCGGCGCAGGACCCGGGGTCGGTCGGACATCAACCGCCCGCCGTCACCAATTGTCGGCGGTCGGTCGAGCGCGCTCCCGACGCAGGTTGAGCTGCTCGATCGTGTAGGTGTCGCCGTCGACCACAACCCGGACGGTGACATCCAGTTCCGCCAACATGCGGTCGATGTTGCGGCGCAGCTTGCCCGGGTTGATCGCGCTTTCATACCAAAAGGTCGAAGCTGTGAAGCTCTGTTCGATCGGCCGATGGTTGCGATAGCCTGAGAAGATTTTCAAGTACTCTTCCATGTCGAGGATGTCCGGAGCCGTAAAATTGACGAACCGCAGGACGTACTCCTTGGCCAGTCCGTTGCCCCCCGGGGCGGGCGTGGCCCCGGTATCCCGGATCGGTTCGGGGGTGCGCAAGGCCGAGACCTGATGGCGCAACTGCGTTGCCAGCACGGCCCCCAGGTCGCGACCCAGCGCGCTGGCGTGGTCGCCGACCGTTTCGATCACGCATTCACGGTTGCACTCGACCGGCGCCATCCAATTGCCGGGCGACGAAACCTCGAAGTTGCCGAGCCGGCGGCCGCTGTGCGGGTTGAGCATGCGGCCGGCGATTCGGGTATTGATCATGGTCGCGGTTCGGCTCAAGTTGGGGCGTGCGCCGGAGTAGATCTGGAACAGCACGATGACGTCGATCGGCGGGCGACGAACCTGCTTGGCGATTTCCATCAGCTCGATATCGGACCGGCGGGTCCGGCCCTGCTCGAAATCGCCCAGAGTTACCGCCGCTTCGTCGTAGACGTTGAATCCCTCGTTGTGCAGTTGGTTCGACATGGTGTCGAACACCCGGCGGAACACACGGCTGCCGCGCGGGATCGTGTCTTGGTCATGGTCCTCACCCATGATCAGCAGGTTGAGCGACGTGTTCTGCGCGTTGGACGGGCCGGGCAGGCCGGCGCAGGCGACCAGAAGCGTCAAAGCCAAAAGAAGGACCGAATTGCGCATCATCAAGATCTCCGTTCGCGGGACAATTCGTTGTTACTGAGACAGAGATGGGCTTGGGGGCAACCCGTCCGCCTCGGCTCAAGCTATGAACGGAGCGGGCCGGTTTTGGGGCGGCCGGCCGATCCTACCAGGTACGAGCCGTGTCACCTAGATTGACGACCTCGACCCGGCGGTTTTCGGCCGCGAACGGGGTGTCCCGGTTCTTCAGCCGCCGCTCGCCAAAGCCCTCGAGCGCCAAGCGCTGCCGGTCGATCCGGAACTGCCGGACCAGATAGCGGCCGACCGCCTCGGCCCGCCGACGCGACAGGTCGAGATTATAGGCGTCGCTGCCGACCGCATCGGTGTGGCCGTAGAGTGCGAACCGACCTGTTCGCAGCTGACCATCGTGCAGCGCCCAGCCGAGTTCGTCCAACTGGGCCCGCGCCTGTTCGGTCAGTTCGGCCGAATCGAAGGCGAACTCGACGGTGAGATCGATCGCCGGGTTCGGCTTGTCGGGGTCGAGCGCGGGGCGGATCTGATCCGCGCTCCGAAAGCCATCGCCTCTGGTGACGATCCGCTCGACCTCGTAGCGGTTGCCCGCGAACGTCATCCGGGCGGTATGGCCGAGCCGGTCGAGCATGGCCTGCAAGCCCGCGCGCAGGTCGGCCGGCGCTGCGCGGGTTTGGTACCGGAAAGCGACGCGGCGCATCATCTGTTCGATGGGCCGATGGTCCACATAACCGGCAAAGCCCATGATGTGGCGCTCGATTTCAAGGATGTCGGCCGGCCGGAAATTGATCAACGCCAGTTGATACTCCTGGCGCAACTGGCTCCACGACATGGCCGGCGACAGCACGAGCAGCGCTGCGAGGCTGCACTGCACGGCTTTGGCACGCCATCGCATTGTTTGGTCTCCCTTTCTTGTTTGAATGGTCGGGGCCGCTTGCCTCCGGCCACGGGGGCCCGGGTGTCGCCCCGATGACGGCATTACGGGATGGCCGGTGTCCAACGGCGCAGGTTCCGTCCCGTAGGTCCGCGGCAGGTCCGCCCGAACGCCGGAGGATACCATGCCCAGGATCGGTGCCGTCGGCCCTCGCGGGCGAAAGGGTCTGCGTTGGCCCCGGTTTCGCTGGCACCCGGTCCCGGCGCGGCGCGTGCGCCGGCGCCCGGGGCGGCGCCTTCCGTTTGGCCGTTTGGCCGGCGTTGCCGCATCGGCGCTCGCGCTCGGTGCCGTGGCGGTCGGCGTGTCGGTCTGGGCGATCAACAGCCGGCCGGGCAGCGCGCCCCCGGCCCTGGTTGCATCGGTTCCGGCCCAGCCGACACCGCCGCTCCCGCCGACAGCCGGTGCCGGCGAGCCGGCACCGGCTGCCCAGTCGGCCGCGGCGAACCCACCGGCGGAGCGTGCGGTGGCCGCGACCGCGGCCGGATCGATCCCTGGTCTTGCGCACCTTCCCTTGATCGCAGCGCCGGCGGAGGCCGGCACCCCGTCTACCAAAGTGCCGGCCCCCGACCGCGACCCGCCATCGGACAGCGCGCCAACGCCGCGGCGCCTGGTGGTCGGGCCCGGTCAAACGCTCGACGGCCTGCTTGACGAGGCCGAGGTCGACCGGGCGACGCGCATGAAGGTGATCAGAGCCTTGCGCACCGTGTTCGACCCCGATCGGCTCCAGGTCGGCCACGCGCTTCGCCTGGTTGTGACGTCGCGTGCGGGCCGGCCCGTCTTGCAGCGGCTTGCGGTGGTCGCCGACCAGGCGGTGCGCCACATGGTGGTGCGCACCGGTGACGGTGGATTTGCCGCGATCGCCGCCCACCCGCTGCGCCGGCAGACCCGGCTCGCGGTGCCGGACGCGACCCCGGGCCGTGTGCCGGTGCGGCCGCCGGAACCGCCCGGACGATCGCTGGTGTTGCATCATCCGGCAAGCGGCGAGCGCCTGACGGTGACCTATCGCCGCCGCGGCCGGTACGATCCGGACGCGCTCGAGCAGATTGCGGTCATGTTCCGCGACCGGCGCACCAACGAGATCCGGTCGATCGCGCCGGCCCTGATCGATCTTTTGTGCGATCTGCGCGACCGGCTGGGCGTCAGCGCGGCGACGCCGATCGCGCTGATTTCGGGCTACCGATCGCCCGAAACCAACGCGATGCTGGCGCAGCGCAGCCGCTTCGTCGCCAAGCGCAGCTACCACACGCGCGGCATGGCCGCCGACATCGCGATCCCGGGCGTCTCGCCGGCGCGGGTCGCCCGCGCCGCCAGGGCACTCGGCCGCGGCGGCTATGCCGCCTACCGGCAGGACGGCTTTACCCATGTCGATGTCGGCCCGGTCCGCACCTGGCCGACCGCGGCGTCCTGAAACCAACGCGCATCCGCGGGCATCGACGCGGTGCGCGCGCAAGACGGCGGATCCATCCCGACCCCTTCCATCAGCGCCCATGAGACCCGTCCGCTGAATGAGGAGGATACGGGATGGACCGCCCCACCACGGCCGCATGGCTGCCGGCGACGCTGCTCGTCCTTTCGTTCGTCGGCATGCCCGCGGCCGATCCGGCGGCGGCCGGCGATCAAGCCGCCCGGCTCGCCGCTCGTCTGACGGCCGTTACCTGCCCGCTCACGATCGCGCCCAAGAGCAGGCCGCCGGCACGTCCCGGCGCGCCGTGCGGCGCCGAAGCGCCCGCGACGCGTCAGGCGACAGCGCGGCTCGCCGAGCGGCTGCGCGGTCTCCTCGACCGTTTCGAGGCCCCCGCGTTGGCGCTGGCGGCGGACCTGGTCGGGGCGGCAACGGTCGAGCGATGGCTGCGCCAGATCGGCTGGCCGCCGGCACCGCCGCGGCGGTTCGGCCTCTGGCTGCGCCGCCTCCCCGATCCCGTCGTGCGCCGTCGGCTGCGCCGGGTCTTGCTCACCGACGCGTCCGAGCCGTGCGGGTCGCTTTGATCGGGCATTGGGGAGACGTGCGTCATGTCGAAACGGAAAAAACCGAACTGCCGTGAGACCGGCAACCCGCGCGGGGCCATGATCAACCTGTTCGCGGGCGACATCTGGCACAACTTCATCCTTCGCCATCTGGTGGTCGGGAACCGGGCGACGCCGGAGACGCTTGCTGCCTTTGTGCTGGCGCGGCTGCATGACGCGCGCCTGTACCAGCGGATGCTGCTGGCGCCGATGCGCCACCCCGAGAGCACGGCCGGCGGCAGCGCGCGCGATCGGCGCCAGGAGCACCTGCACGCCGAGATGATTGCCTTCACCGATGCGCTGATGCGCCCGGTCATGGTGTCCAACCGCGCGCCGGCCGGGCTCACCAGCACCCACCAGTTGTTGCAGGCCGTCCTGCGCTTCACCCCCGATGCGGCGTGGGGCCGGCTCCGGCTGGACCGGCGCCTCGACCCCGTGATCAAGTCTCCGGACCCTGCCACCGCGTTGGGCCGGTTTGCCCAGGCGATGCGCCGGCTGGTGCTGGCGGAGCAGCGGGTCGGGTTCCGCCCCGGCAGCGTCTCGCCGCATTGGATCGACCAGGCCGGACCGGTCTGCCTGACCCTGGACGGGCTCAGTGTCCCGGTGCCGGAGGAGCTTTCGCTGCCGGACCTGCTCGAGAGCCTGCCGGAGCGGCTCGATGACCGCCTGATTGCCGAGTACGAGGCCGGGCAAGCGATGATCGCGGACGAGATGGGCGCGCGCGCGGACCGGGGCGGTGACGCCGAGCCGCGGCAGCTGCATTGGCAGGCGACCCGGGCGCTGCGCGACCGCGGCCTGCCGGGCGGGTATCGGCTGTGGCTCGACGTCGCGCGCGTGATCGAAACGCTCAACGAGGGGTACGGCAAGATCGTGGTGCGCAGCGGCCTGCCGGCCGAGATCGCGACCCGGCTCAGCCACACCCAGGTCGACCTTTTGACCCGGCTGCGCGAACGGGCCGGGGCCCTCGCCAAGGCGGATCAGGGGCGCGCGACTTGGCGTGACTTCGAGGCGGCCTGGCGCGAGCTGGCGCCGGGCGGACAGCTCGGGCCCTATCGGTCCTTTGACGCGTTCCTGCGCTCGCGCGAGGGTCAATGGCTCGTCCACAGCCGGGCGGCGGTCCTTGGGTGCGACCGCGGCGGCAGCGATCCCGACGCCGCCCCGGTGCGCGAACTCGGCGCGGCCGGGCTGACCGGCTCGGCCGTGGGCGACACGCCGGACCTTGAGGCCGACGGCGACGCCGCGGCCGGCCGGGAACTGGTCGCCAACCTGGACCTTTGGCGGGGACGCGGGCTCTTGACCCGGGCGGAAGCTCGCGGCATCGGGTGGTGCCTGGGCGCGTGGGAGCCACCGCAAGGTCGGCGGCGGACCACCGCGTTCGACGATCCTGCCTTTGCCGGCGCGCTCGCCGACACGCTGGCGGGTGAATACCCGTATCGGTTGATCAGCGATCCCGCCCGGCGGTTTCGGGTTTACGCGTTCTTTTTGAAGCGGCGCGTGGCAATGCTTGTCCGCAACGTCGCGGCTGCCGAGTTGGTTACCGGCGGCGAACAAAATGCGCTCGACCATCTGCGGCGATCCGCGCGCGAAGGTCGATCCCGGGCCGAGACGTTCGCATGGCTCCGCGCGGACCGCGCGTTCGCCCGCACGCTCGACCGCGAGGCCCCGTTTGCCTGGGTCGGTGACCTCGACGCCCGCTGGGCCGTGTTCACGTTCTTCTTCAACCGCGATGTCCAGTCCATCCCGTAGTCCCGTCACGAAAACGACATCGCACTGAGGATCGGCGGACATGCCCCAAAATGGAACGCAAAACCCCGGCCGCGAGGGGGGTGGGCCGGAGGCGCCGTCCGCGCTCCGGTTTGCGGAAGACCCGGACCCCGCGGCGCTCGAGGCCGACATGCGCGCGTGGTGCGAGCGCTTCCCGGAACGATTGCCCGGCGAACGGTCCGACCACTGGTGGCACCGCGTCGCTTTGGTTCTGTGTCCACCGCGGGTCGTCTCGTTGGCCGACCATTTGGCCGAACGCCCCGGCGCCCGATTGGTGTTGGTGACCCGGGGCGAACTCCTGGCCGCCGATGCCGGCGATGTCGGGGCGGCGCTGCCCGACGCCCTGGAGATGGAGGACGGTAAACTCGCCCTGTTTTTCGAAACCGGCGCGGACGGCGTGATAATCAGCGCCGAGGCCCAGGGCGGGCATCAGGGCATCGACACGTATAGCGGGCGCCACCTGTTGGCGGTGATCGGCAATGAGGGCCGGGCGCAGAACACCATCTTCTGCGAACTGACGTTCGATCTCGATGGTTGCGCGCGCGCAGTCGTGCCCGATCTCCCCGATCTGCGGCCGTTGTTCACGCGCGTCACGCTCTTCGAAGACATTACCGACAAACGGTGACGCCATGGTGACATCGGCCAAACGGGTCCTGGTGCCGCTGGTATCGCCGATCGATCGCGATACCGGGCGCCTGATCGAGATCGCCGCCCGGCGCCCGGCGCCTTTCGAACGCGCCGCCGTGCCGGCGACCTGCGCGCTGGCGCTGCCGACGCACCAGGCACGAGCAGCGGTGGCGGCGCTCCAGCCTCGGCTCTCGGTCGCGCCGGCGCTCGACCGGATCGAAATCGCGCTCCACGGTGCACCCCGTTTCATCGCCGGCACCGGCTTCGGCCTGCCCCTCGCCGTCGCGATGTTGATGGCCCGGCGCCGATGCGGACCGGACCGCGTAATTGCCACAGGAGCGCTCGCGGCCGAGGCCGCTCGTCCGATCCGGGTGCTCCCCGCCCGGTCCGAAGACCTGGCCGCGCGCCTGCAGGTGGTCGCGGCTTGGGCCGACCGGCTGCCCGGGCCGGCAACGCCGATCTCCTTGTTCATGCCCGCGACGCTGATCGGCGGCGCGGCGGTCAGTGTGGCACTGGCGGCCGAGGTGTCGGCGTTGAAGCGCCGGCAAATCACGGTACTTCCCGTCCACAGTTTTGAGCAGGTCGCCGATTTCCTTGACATTCCCCGATCCGTCAACTCGGCGGGTCTCATAGCCACCCTGCACACGATAGCAGCGTGGTGTGTAGCAATAACAGAATGGGCGCGACGATGCTTCGTTCGTTTCTGGGACCTCGGCCGGACCGGACCAGGGTTACAGTGGCGTTCCCGGTCGTCCCGACGGTAGACCACGACACCGACGGTGGCGGTGCGGTGGTGGAATTGGTGGTTCTGCGCGAGGCCGGGACCGCTGGTGCGGCCGGGGTCGCAGACGGGACGCCGCCGGCGCGCAGCGCCTACGCCCTTCACCCTGGATTCGTGCGAACCATGGCGGCCCACGGCCTGGGGCGGCAGGCTGTGGTCGCGGCCGATGCGGTTCAGGTGGTCGGGCTGCGGGCGTCGCCACTCCGGACGCCGTACCAATGGCTGGCGGACCGCTCCGGATGGCGCCAGCGGGCCGGCGCCGCCTTGAAGAACCCGGCGGGGGCGCAAATCGATGGCAACAGCGCGACCTTGGCGATCGCGCTCGGCTTGGCGATGGCCGGGGCGCGGTCGTCCCGCCGGTATCGGCGTGTGATTGCGACCGGCGATCTGGCGGCACTGCCGGACCGCGACGGGACCGCACCAGGGGATGGTGTCCGGGTCGAGCCGGTCGGTCAGCTGGCACGCAAGCTGGCCGCGGTCGAGGCGTGGGCTGGACAGGCGCGCCTGCGCCGGACAGTCTTCCTGGTCCCGCTTCAGAACGATGACCAAGAGCCAACCGATCCCGAGACCTTTCAACGGGTGTTCGCGCGCCAGCGACGTGCCTTGAAACGGGTGGGGGTCACGCTGATGCCGGTTGATCGATTGCGGGAGGCAATGGCGACGGTCGGCGCAACGCGGCTGCGCGCCGTGTTGGCCGACCATGTGATCCGGTTCTGCGTGATGCTGTGCCTGGGGCTCGGTCTCGGGTCGGTCGGCGTATTCGCTTGGTCGCACCGGGCGATCGACCTGCGCTTCGCCGGCACCGCTGCCGTTGACGGCACGGCGCGACCGGCCCTGTTGCGGGTCCCTGCGAACGAAACGCGTCTGCGCCGTCCGATGTGCCGGCTGGTCGATGGCACCGCCGCGGTCGTTGCCGGCGAGTGGCTGGAGGTGCACGTCGGCACCGGCGCTGAACTCCTGGCACGCTACCACCTGGCCGTGGTGATGCTCTCCAAGACCGAGGGTGAACCGGTCGCGATCGGGGTCCGCCCGGCGGACGGGGCCGGACGGGACGGTTCGATCGCGCCCGGAGACTACTGGCGCGACGCCGTCAAGACCATGCCGGCACGTTTCGAAACCAATGCCGTTGCGGTCGTGGCGGCGCGCTGGCCGATCGACGCTCTGGCGGTGCAGCAGGGCCTGCGCCTGCGCGCCGAAACCGGCGCGGGCGTGACCGAATTGCTCGATCATCTCCGGCAAACCATGCCCGGCATGGTCAGCCACACCTTCAGAACCGTTCCAACACAGGATTGCCCGCAATGAGACTGATCCTGGCCTTGGCCGCGGCCGCTTGGATGGTGGGTGTGACCGATGCCGCCGCGGCGCCGGTGGTCTGGCCCGGTGCCTGTTCCGCGGTGCTTCACCAGGGCGTCCGCCTGAGCTGGCTGCCTGCAGACCTGCGTGCGTACTGCACCGAACTTGAGACCGGAACGGCGGCGTTTCACCGTGGCCGGTATCGAGCTGCGCTGATCGCGTATCGGCACGCGGCGGCCGTGGCCGACAAACTCGACGACCCTGATCTTCGCGGTGTCGCGCTGGCGGAAAGCCGCGCTGCCCGGGCTTTGGTGCTGGAGGCGATGGGCGAGATGGGGGCCGCGCTGGCGTTGCTTGCAGAACACTCCCCCGAAGCGCGCGGCGTCGGCGCGCTGACGCGCGGCTACATGCTGGCGCGCCACGGGCTGTTCGAAGACGCCGCCGCGGTGCTCGCCGAGGCCGCGGCCCGGCTGCCCGACTTCTGGTGTGCCGCCGATGACCGGGCGTTGGCGCGCCTGCGCGCAGGGCAGCCGCCCGGGATTGACCCGGAACTGAATCGCGACGTCTCCGATTGGCACTACCTGCCGTCTTATTTGCGGCCGACCCGTGTGCTCGGCTGCAATGCGGCCAAGGCTGCGTTGGTGCCGTTTCCGTTGCCGCGCAGCTTCCAAGTGAATTTTGCGCTCAATGCCGACCGCTGGACCGATACGCCGGCGCACCGGCGCGTGATCGAGGCAATGATCGCGGTGATCCGGTCGCGCAAAGACGGCGGCGTTCGGTTCGAGTGGACCGTGACCGGCCACGCCGACCAGTCATGTCCACCGGCGCCGGCCAACTGCCGGGCGTTCAACGACGACTTGGCGCGGCGCCGGGCCCGCAACCTGGCCGCACAACTGCGCCGCCACCTGCCGGGCTCGGTCAGCCTCGGGGTGGTGTCGAGGGGCATGGACGCGCCCCTGGTCGATGCCGGGACCGGCAAGCCGGACCCGCGCAATCGGCGGGTCGCCCTGTCGGTCCGGACCCTCGAGACGCTGGCGGTCCGGCCATCCTGCCCCTGGACCATGACCGTCTATGATCCGGGCCTGCCCGCGCCGGCGGCCAAGCAGGTGCCGGCCATCCAGCTGGTCCCGGATGCCGAGGCGATGCCTTTCACCCATGAGGCGGTCTATGAGGTGCGCTATCACCCGATCGATCCGACGACGACCCACCTCTACGTCTTCCGGGAGGCGGATGGCGGGCCAACCGAAACGCTTTACGCGGGCGCGGTCCCATCCACGGCGGGGCCCTTCCGCCTGCCGGCGACGGCCGAGCATCGGTACTACCGGGTCGATGCCCACCGTGCGGGCGAGACCGTCACCTTGCACGCCGCAACGGGCCCGATCGCTGCCCTGGAGCGCCGAGGTGAGGGCATTCCGGTTTCAGGCCGCCCGGGCGTACAAATCGCAAACCTTGGTACGCCCAAGGCGTTCGAGCCGTCTATGGTGCCGGACTTTTTGGATCAACCGTCGCACTACCGACCCAATGGCCAGCCTGAATCGGATCGGACCGAACCAGCTTCCGATCCGATCATCGAGCCGGCTGGCGTTGGTTCGCCGCCTCCGAGAAACGACACGGGACGGACCGCGACGGTCAAAGCCTGCCGGTTCCGGCTCGCCATCCGATGAGAACGAGTTCTGATGGGCGATCTTCACCACGGCCATGACCAGCAAAGCTTGATCGCATCGCTCGCATCGCCCGCATCGATGGCACTTGAGCGCCAACTCTGAACATCGGCCGGCCCTCACCGAAACCGCCCGTCTGGCTGACGCCCGACGGGCGGTTTTGCGTTGTCGGTCGCGTCCCGCCGCCGTGCTGACGCCGCAAGCAGCCAATGCTCATGGATGCCCGGCGTCAACTACCTTAGCCTGTTAGCGACAACTACGGTTGCCGGTTGGGTGCCGCCGGGGCGGGTCGATTGCCGGTTTCCCGGTAATCGACCACGCCGGCTGGTCCGATGGGCGGTATCACCGCTGCTCGTCTTCCCGAAGATGCGCAGGCGGC
>JANQHG010000224.1 GCA_028277115.1 Azospirillaceae bacterium | reverse complement strand
CGTGGAGGCCGAGCCGGCCGAGGAAGCGCGGCTCCTCAGCGACCCGCGGCACCACCACCGCGGCCCCGCTCGCCAGCGCGACCCCGATCACCCCCTCGTCGGTGCGGTAGCTGCGCCCCCACGCCGGTGCGCCGAGGGCGGCGCGCCCGGTCGCCTCGGCCTCGGCCACCGACGCCACGCACGCCTCGAGCCGGTCGGTGTCCGGTTCGACCAAGCCGGCGAGCGCGAACCGGAACCCGCCCGCCACCGGCAGCGCGGCGAGCGCGCGCGCGACCACGGCGCGCGCGTCGTCGAGCCCGCCGAGGCCACGGCCGACCTCGTGCAGCATCGCCAGTTGCGCCGAAAGACGCGCGGCGCGCGGGTCGCCGTCAGGCTCGGCCGGCGGGTCGGCGCGTCGGGGTCCGCCGGGTCGGTGCGACATGTGGCTCACCCGGTCTCCTCAAGGCTCCACGGGTGCGACGGTGGCCTGGACGGCCCAACAAAGACAAAGGCGGCCAAGGTCGGCGGACCGACCTCAACCGTCGTCCTGGGGCCGGGTGCGCGGGTTGAACAACACCCGCACCCGGCAGCCCCGGTCACGGCCCCGCGCGCCGTCCGAGCCGTCCGAGCCGTCCGAGCCCGCGGGGCGCACCGTCTCGATCTCGACGCTGCCCCCGAGTTCGGTCACCAACTGCTGGACGATGCTGAGGCCCATCCCGGCCTTGCCGCGGCTGCGCCGCCAGCCGGAAAAAAACGGCTCGAACACGCGCAGGCGAATGTCGTCGGGGAGGCCGGGGCCGCCGTCTTCGACCGCGAGTTCGATCCAGCGGTCTGCGGTGGTGCCCGAGGTGATCCGGATCATGCGGTCGCGGCTGCCCTCGCGCAGCGCGTCGAGCGCATTGTCGATCAAGTGCTTGATCACCGCCCGGAGCGCCGAGGCGCGCGCGGTCACCGACGGCAGCACCGCGGCCGGCTGCCAATCGACCACCGCGCCCTCGGCGAGCAGGCGGTCGACCGAGACCTCGAGCACCTCGCGGGTGATCTCGTTCAGATTAACCGGCGCCACCGGTTCGAGCAGGTCGGCCGGCATCGCCGCGCGCAAGGTTTCGAGCGCCTGCTGGCCCGACCGCGACACCTGGGTCAAGGCGTCTTCCAACGCCGGGCTGCCGCCGCAGCGTCGCCCGCACAGGTCGGCCGCCGCCGCCATCACGTTGAGCGGGCCTTGGAGCTGGAAGATCGCGCCCGACAGCGCCTCGCGGATCCCGGCGACCATCTGTTGTTCGGCCATCGCGGCGCGCACCGCGGCGGTCTTGGCCTGGTCGAACCGGCGCCGGGTCGCGGTGATGTCGTTGCACACCAGCAGCAGCGCCGTCTTGGCCGGCGCCTCGTGGTCGTCGGTCGCGACCACCCGGCCGTCGCTCGGGTCGAGCGCATCGACCCAACTGCCGGAACAGGTGAACCAGCGCTCGCCGTCGCGGCGCACGCCGTCGAACCGGACCTCGATGTTCGCGAAGGTCGTGCCGCGCTCCGCCGCGGCGGCCAGATCGGTGCCGGTGACCTCGCCGAGCGCCGCCAGGAACAGCTCGGCCGGCTCCCGGCCGCCGAGATCTGCCATCAAACATTTGTAGGCGTGGTTGTCGAGCAGGACCCGGCCGTCGGTGTCCACAAGCACCATCACCATCGGGGCGGCGTCGATCACCCGCTCGATCAGGGTCTTTTGGGTGCGCACCTTGCGCTCAAGCCGCCGGACCTCGGTGACGTCGTCGTGCATGCCGAGAAAGTAGCCGATGTCGCCGGCGGCGTTGAGCACCGGGACGATCGTCAGCTTGGCGAGATAGCGGCTGCCGTCAAGGCGCCGGTTGACCAGGGTGCCGCTCCACACCCGGCGGTCGGTGATCGTCCGCCACAGCCCCTGATAGACCGCCGGCGGGGTGATCCGGTCCGACAGCATCGACGAGTTGCGTCCGATCACGTCGTCGGCGCCATACCCGGTCAACCGCTCGAACGCCGGATTGACATAAAGGATATGGGCGTCGGTATCGGTGATCGAGATCGCGACCGACGACTGCTCGACCGCCTCGTGGAACAGGCGCGGCGGCAGTCCGTCGGACGCGCTCAGCGCGTGGCGGTCGAACGGCACCGCCGCGCTCGGGCCGGCGGGCAGGCGCGGCGCCGTGCCGGTGGCGAGCTCGATGCCGGTCGGGGCTCCGGGGGTAGGACGGCTCGACGCCGGGCGAGACATGGGGCGATCCTTGATAATGACCATGAAATGACCATCGTCGGCTCGGCAACCGGCCGATCCCGCTTGCTGCTTCCAGCTGCTCAATGCAACCGCCGGACCACCCGCAGCGGCGGTCGGTGGTCCCGACCCACCGGCGCTCGCGGCGCCGGCATTATCGCAAATCCGACCAAGGTGTCGCAGACCTCACATTTGGCGGCGGGCGACCGGGCGTTCATTTTTTTTCGCGCCCCTTTGACCCGCCGCATCGGCCGGACCGGCCGGTCCGCGGGGAAACCGGGCGCGGTGGCGCCCGGGTGTTTTTTGCTTCGCACCATGCCTCGCCCCTGGACCTGTCAGAGTTAACAGGTGACCCGCCGACCGTTCCCGCCCCATTTGGTGTGCAACGCACCGCCCGGATCGTCGGCGGTGCTTCCACGATCGCGACACTCTGCCAGACCATCCGACACCGCCGTTTATGAACGGCGTGTGAACGGGTGGTTTTTGCGCGGTTCATGAACGTCCCCCATCTCCAGGTCATGGCGCCCTCACGCCCGAACCTAAGAACATCCGAATAATCCGGAGGAGGTAGTCCATGGTTCATCATGTTTTGGCCGTGCTCGACGGCAGCCCTGGGGACGCGATCGTTCACCAGACCACGGCGGCGCTCGTTTCTCATTGCGGCGCGAAGGTCGATGTCCTCGGCCTCAGCGATCCGGATCAGGCGACCAGCCGCGAGGCGGTGCCGGCCGGTGCCCTCCATTACAAGCAGGAAGCCGACGCCCGACGTTATCGCGACCTTAAGGACGAGATCGCGACCCGGGTCGAGCTGTTGGCGGCGCGGGTCCGCGAAGCGGGCGGCGAAGCGACCGCGGCGACCGCCGAAGGCCAGGCGATGACCGAGCTTTCGCGTCGCTGGAACGGTCACGACTTGCTGAGCCTGGGGCGCGAGAAGCGCGGCCAGGGGACACGTCTCCTGTCCCGGCGCGGCTTGATTCGCCTGTTGCGCGACTGCCCGCGTCCGGTCCTGATCAACAGCGCAGCGCAGCTCGACAACGGTGAGTCGATCGCGATCGCGTACGACGGCAGCGCCGAAGCCAAGACCGCGGTCCGGCAGTTCCTCAAGCTCGGCCTCAGCAACGGTCGCCGGCTCGAGGTGGTGTGTGTCCGCCCGGACGCCGACGATGCCCGGCGCCTGGCCGATGAGGCGGAGCGCTTGTGCGCCGACGCCAAGGTGAGCTATGAGATCCATCAGCTCGCCGCCGACCGGCATCCGCTGACCGTGCTGGCCAACAAGTTGGTCGCACTCCAGCCGGCCCTGATGGTCGCGGCGTCGCGTGGCGCCGCCAGCTGGCGGGAGTTCGTGTTCGGGTCGCTCCCGGCCCGGCTGATCCGGGGCAGCGGCGCGACGCTTTACATGCACCCTTGATCAGTGCAGTCCGATCGGGCTTGAACAAGGCGGGTCCAGTTTGCTGAGCGGGACAGGGGTGCCGGTGGTCGCGGAAAGAACGGTTCGCTATGGCTCACGGCACCAGCGCAGCGTCGGATTCGCCTGAGGGCGCTTTGGCAACGCCGTTCGGGAGGCTGGTCACGATTGTGATCGTGGCAGCCCTCCCGGCGGCGTTGACTGTGTTCTTCGCCTCCCTCGTTCCCGAGATCGCCGCCGGCCAGGTGCTGCGCTGGGCGGTCCCGTGGATTCCGGGGCTCGACATCGAATTCTCGTTCCTCGCCGACGGCCTTAGCCTGTTGTTCAGCCTGCTGATCTCAGGCATCGGTGTCGTCGTCATGGTCTATGCCGCGGCCTATATGCAGGGTTATCCGCAGGTTGGGCGATTTTTTATCATTATGACTTTGTTCATGTTGTCGATGCTGGGTGCGGTGCTCGCCGACAACGTGCTGACTTTGTTCGTGTTCTGGGAATTGACCACGCTCACGTCGTATTTCCTGATCGGTTTCACCCACGAGACCGCGACCAGCCGGGCGGCCGCGCTGCAGGCGCTGCTGGTCACCGGGATCGGCGGGTTGGCGATGCTTGCGGGGCTGGTCCTGCTCGGCTTGGTCGGCGACAGCTATGAGCTGAGCGTGCTGCGCGCAAGCGGGGTCGATGTCACCGCCGACCCGCTGTACGGTGCGATTTTGGTCCTGGTCCTGCTCGGCGCCTTCGCCAAGTCGGCGCAGTTTCCGTTCCATTTCTGGCTGCCGAACGCGATGGCAGCGCCGACCCCGGTCAGCGCCTACCTGCACTCGGCGACCATGGTCAAACTCGGCATTTATCTGATGGCGCGGATGCAACCGCTGCTCGGCGGGACCGAGGCGTGGCTGTTGACGCTCACGATTGTCGGCGGGATCACCGCGGTGATGTCCTCGGTGTGGAGCCTGCGCCAGACCGACCTCAAGCAATTGCTCGCCTACACCACGGTGATGGGTCTCGGCACGCTGACCCTGTTCCTCGGGCTCGGGACCGAGGCGGCGACCACCGCGGCGATCGCCTTTTTGATCATCCATTGCTTTTATAAGGCAACTTTGTTCCTCGCTGTCGGCGCGATCGACCACGCCACCCATACCCGCGACCGCGACGCCCTCTCGGGCTTGGCCCGCGTGATGCCGTTGACCTTCGGGATCGCGCTCGCCGCCGGTCTGTCGATGGCGGGCGTGCCGCCGTTCCTCGGCTTTATCGGTAAAGAGCTGATGTACGAGGCCGCGGTGACCGCGCCGTCCGCCGCCTGGCTGGTTGCCGGCGCGGCGCTCGCGGCCAACGCGTTGATGATCGCCGCCGCCGGCTTGGTCGCGCTGCAACCGTTCGTCGGCCGTGCCCGCGACTGGCCGCAGCCGCCGCACGACCCGCCGGTCGCGATGTGGATCGGGCCGATCGTGTTGGCGATCGCCGGCTTGGTGCTCGGCCTTGCACCCCATCTGATCGACCAGCGGGTGATCGCACCGGCGGTCGCCGCGGTCGCCGGCCACGACCCCCACCTGCACCTGAAGCTGTGGCACGGCTTCAACCTGCCGCTCCTGTTGAGCGTGGTCACGGTCGCGGCCGGCATCGGCCTTTATGTCGGGCGCGAGCGGGTCCGCTGCTGGCTGGGCACCGCCGAGCGGTTGATCCCCGGCAGCGCCGAGCGCGCCTACGACCATGCCTTGGCCGGCCTGAAACGGCTGGCGGCCTGGCAGACCGCGCTGCTCCAGCACGGCCAGCTGCGCGGCTATCTCACGACCATCTTCGGAACGATGATCGTCCTGATCGCCGCGGCGAGCCTGCGCGGCGGCGTCTGGCCGACCGACGCCGACCTCACCGACGCGCCGGCATTCGCCTGGTTCGCCTCGGCGCTGATTATCGCCGGGTCGGTGATCACGATCATCACCCGCTACCGCCTGGCGGCGATCTGCGCGCTCGGCGCGGTCGGGATCGGCACCGCGATTTTGTTCGTTAGCCACGGCGCGGTCGATGTCGCGCTGACCCAGCTGTTGGTCGATACCTTGTTCGTCGTGCTGTTGGCGGTGGCGCTGTTGAAGCTGCCGTCGTTTTGGGACCTGCGCCATCGCGAAACCGGTCTTCGGGTCGGCGCGGCGGCGATCGCGGTCGCGGTCGGCAGCTTGATGACCATGGTGTTGCTGGTGATCGTGTCGGTGCCGCTCGACCGCCGGCTGACCGCCTATTTCGAGTCCAACAGCGTGCCGCTGGCCCATGGCCACAACATCGTCAACGTGATACTGGTCGATTTCCGCGCGCTCGACACGCTCGGCGAAATCTCGGTGGTCGCGGTCGCCGGACTTGCCGCCTATGCCCTGATCAAGTTGCGACCGCGGCGCGACCCGACCCATCAGTCGCAGGGCCGCAGCGCGGCCGACCAGTCCGCCACCGGATGAGATCGGTCCCATGCATTCGTTGATCCTCGCCACCGCGACCCGGTTGATTGCGGCGCTGATGCTGGTGTTCTCGGTGTTCATGCTGCTGCGCGGGCACAACGACCCGGGCGGCGGCTTCATCGGCGGCCTGATCGCGGTCACCGCGTTTGCGCTCTATGCGAAAAGCCGCGGGGTCGACGAAGCCCGCCGGGCCCTCACCGTCCACCCGACCAACCTCGCGGTCGCCGGCTTGGGCTGTGCCCTGATCGCGGGCGTACTCGGTCTGGTTCGAGGCCAGCCGTTCCTGACCGGCCAGTGGATCACGATCGGCGGCGACGGCCACGGTCACGGCGGACTCGCACTCAGCAGCATCCTGTTGTTCGACGTCGGCGTCTATCTGGTGGTGGTCGGCTCGGTGCTGGGCGTGATCTTCGCGATGGAAGAGGAGATCTGAGGTGGAGGCCTTGCTCGCGATCACCGTCGGGGCGATGACCGCGGCTGGCGTCTATCTGATGCTCAGCTGGAACATGATGCGGTTTTTGTTCGGGCTGGTGGTGATCGGCAACGCCGCCAATCTGGCGATCCTGACGGTCGGCCGGCATTATGGCCCGGCGCCGCCGCTGGTGCCCGACGGGCAGACCGCACCGGCCGAACTGGTCGCCAATGCGCTGCCCCAGGCGTTGATCCTGACCGCGATCGTGATCAGCTTCGGCATCCTGGCATTCACCGTGGTCCTGTTGTACCGCGCCTATGAAGAGATGGGCACGATCAGCGGCGACGACATGCGGGTCGCCGAACCGCGGCCGCAACCGGACCAATCGACGGTGGGGTCATGACCGACCTGTTGCTGATCGCACCGATCCTGGTCTCGTTCGCGACCGCGGTCGCCGCCTATCTGGCGCGCCGCAGCCGCGCCCGCACCCGGGCGATCGGGCTCGCCGGCTCCGCCGTTCTGCTCGCGATCGCGGTCGTCCTGCTCGCCGAGGTCTGGCGTCTCGGCCCGATCGCGATGCAGGCGAGCGCGTGGCCGGCACCGTTCGGGATCACCATCGTCGCCGATCTGTTCAGCGCGATCATGGTCTTGATCGCGGCGATCATCGGTTTTGCGGTGACGATCTACAGCCTCGGCGACATCGAGCCCGATCTCGAGGCCGCCGGATACTACGGCCTGTACCACGTCTTGATCGCCGGGGTGTGCGGCGCCTTTCTGACCGGCGATCTTTTTAATCTTTATGTTTGGTTCGAGGTCATGTTGATGGCCTCATTCGGCCTTTTGGTGCTTGGCGGCAGCCCGGCTCAGATTGACGGTGGGATCAAGTATGTCTCGATCAATCTGATCTCGACCGTGATGTTCCTGATCGCGGTCGCGATCCTCTATGGTCTGACCGGAACGCTCAACATGGCCGACCTGTCGGTCGCGGTCGCCGAGGTCGAGGATGACGGTCTCCTGACCGTGGTCGCGATCCTGTTCGTGATCGGGTTCGGGATCAAATCGGCGGTGTTCCCCCTGTTCTTCTGG
Organism: Azospirillaceae bacterium; assembly: GCA_028277115.1. Classification (GTDB taxonomy): domain Bacteria; phylum Pseudomonadota; class Alphaproteobacteria; order Azospirillales; family Azospirillaceae; genus JANQHG01. Next base: position 2,209 of record JANQHG010000224.1, on the reverse strand, counting down.
CTGCCGGCGTCCTACCACACCCCACCGGTCGCGGTGTCGGCGATCTTCGCCGCCCTGTTGACCAAGGTCGGGGTCTACGCACTGATTCGGATGTTTACGCTGATCTTCACCCACGACGTCGGCTTCACCCACGGGCTGTTGCTCGCGATCGCCGGGGTGACCATGGTGACCGGGGTGTTGGGCGCGGCGGCGCAAAACCAGGTCCGCAGCATCCTGTCGTTCCACATCGTAAGCCAGATCGGCTACATGGTGATGGGCTTGGCTTTGTTCACGCCTTTGGGCATGGTCGGCTCGGTGTTCTATCTGGTCCACCACATCATCGTGAAGGCGAACCTGTTTTTGGTCTCGGGCGTGATGAACCGGCTCGCCGGCTCGTTCCAGCTGGGCGAGATCGGCGGGTTGTGGCGGTTCAAGCCGTTGGTTGCGCTGTTGTTCATGATCCCGGCGTTTTCGCTCGCCGGCATGCCGCCGCTTTCGGGCTTTTGGGCCAAGTTCGTCTTGATCCGGGCGAGCCTGTCGCTCGACACCGGCGCCGGCTATCTGATCGCAGCGACCGCGCTGGTGGTCGGCCTGCTCACCCTGTTTTCGATGACCAAGATCTGGGGCGAGGCGTTTTGGAAGCCGCACCCGGCGGGTGACCACGGCGTGGCGCCGCGGCTGACCGCCGGCCGCAGCGCCTTGCTGCTGGCCCCGATCATCGGGCTTGCCGGGCTGACGCTGGCGATCGGCCTTTATGCCGAACCGTTCTACCAGGTGTCGCTGGCCGCGGCCGAGCAGCTGTTGTCCAACGAGGCCTATGTGGCCGCGGTGATCGGCGACGGCGCCGTGCTCGCTGCCGCCGGGTCGGGAAGGTAGGCGGCGGATGTTGTTCTTGAACATGGCGCTGGCGCTCGGCTGGGTCGCGGTCACTGGATCGTTGACCATCGGTAATCTTGTGGTCGGGTTTGCGCTCGGGCTCGGCGCGTTGTGGATCACCCGCTTCGTCTATGGTCCGACCGATTATTTCGACCGGATTCGCCGCGTGCTCAAGCTTATCGGGTATTTTCTTTATGAGCTGATGTTGTCCAGCCTGCAGGTAATCTGGGACGTGGTGACGCCGGAGCTGATCACGATGCCCGGGATCATTGCAGTGCCGCTCGATGTCGAAAGCGATCTCGAGATTCTGCTGGTCGCCAACCTGATTTCGTTGACCCCGGGCACGCTTAGTCTTGATGTGTCACCCGACCGTAAGTTTCTGTTTGTGCATGCTATGTTCATCGATGAGCCGCGCGACCTGAAACTGGCGCTGAAGTCGGGTATGGAGCGGCAGGTTCTGGAGGCAACGCGATGACCCCCCCTCCGTCGGTGCCGCCGGGGTCTGAGATGTCCGGAATTTTATTGGGCGGGCTTGCGATCGGGTTCGGGCTCGTGTTTGCGGCGATGGTGATGGCGCTGGTGCGTTTGGCGCGCGGGCCGAGCTTGCCGGACCGGGTGGTTGCGCTCGACCTGATGGCGACCTTGCTGGTGGCGTTCCTGGCGCTGTTTACGATCTACACCGGCCATATCGCGTTCCTCGACGTTGCGATTTCGATGGCGTTGGTGGCGTTTCTCGGTACAGTCGCGTTTGCCCGGTTTGCCGAGCGTCGCCGCGACGTCGGGTCGGCGGGGGTGCCGGCACCGCGGAACCGGTCGGACGCGGGAGGCGCGGGTGGTGGGTGATCTTTTGGTGGCGGTCTTGGTCGTGTTGGGCGGCGTGTTTGCGGCCGGTGCGGCGCTCGGGGTTTTGCGGATGCCGGATGTCTATATCCGGATGCATGCCTCGACCAAGGCCGGGACTCTGGGAGTCGGGCTGACCCTGCTGGGGCTTGCGGTTCATTTCGGCGAGCTCGGGGTGGTGACCCGGGCGCTGGCGGCGATTTTGTTTTTCTTGATCACGGCGCCGGTTGCCGCTCACATGATCGGTCGCGCTGCCTACCGGATCGGCACACCGTTGTGGATCGGTTCGGTGATCGATGAGTTTCCGTTGGCTGCCCAATCGACCGAAAGGCCTGCGCCGCCTGCTCTGCCCGATCGCCCGGCAGGTTGAAAGCGGGCGATTTTGGGGCTCGCGCCCCAAAGGTCAGGGGGGTCTCCCCCCCATAGGCGCTAACTTAACGGGATGTGCGGCAAATTGGCAGATTGCTTTTTCCGCTGGCGTGGTGGGTCGCAGAGCGAGCGAATTAGATCTCTG
>JANQHG010000222.1 GCA_028277115.1 Azospirillaceae bacterium | reverse complement strand
CGGGCCTGGAACAGGGCGCTCCCAAGCGACCAGGGGCGGCCCGCGCCCCGACCTAACCGGCGTGCTCCGACCAAACGAAACGGTTCAACCGGATTTCGTGTAATTGGAGGGTTCAAGGGGAGTGCCCCCTGCGGGGGGCGAGGGGGCAGCGCCCCTGACAACGGCCGTCAGGCCGCATCCGGCGCCGCCTTTCAATGCCGTCGCCGCTCATCGCATAAACGAAGGCATGCGAGCGTTGGTCTGCGGTCGGGTAATACGAAGTCCGGTTGAACCGTTCCGTTTGGTCGGAGCACGCCGGTTAGGTCGGGGCGCGGGCCGCACCCTGGTCGGTCGGGCGCGCCCTGTTCCAGGCCCGCGCCCCGACATCGACGGTGCCGCAAAGCTGAACCGCCGATGTTGGGGCGATCGGCCCCCGCCGGCGATGCAAACAGGCAGACCGTGCCGGCCGATCGCCCCAACCTACAGAATCGGTGAACAGTTTCCTCAGGTGTGGATAACCGAAACAAACAATCGGATTTGGTGTAAGAGCACCCCACTGTCACGGGGACCCGGGGACAGCGGGACGGTTCAAAGGGAAGCCACGCCATGACCGACACCGATCGCGTGATCACCGATGTGCTCGGCCGCCTTGACGGCGCGGCCGACGAGGTCGCGGCGCTGACCCAACAGCTGATCCGGGTGCCGACGGTCAACCCGCCGGGCGATGCCTACCGCCCGTGCGTCGAGCTGCTCGGCCGACGGCTCGCGGCGCGCGGGTTCGAGGTCCGGACGGTGCGCGCCGTCGGCACGCCCGGGGACGACGACCGCCACCCGCGGGTCAATCTGGTGGCGCGGCGCGACGGCGACGGACCCGGCGCGTGCGTCCATTTCAACGGACACATCGACGTGGTGCCGGCCGGGCGCGGCTGGACGGTCGAACCGTTCGCCGGCACAATCGCCGACGGCCGGGTCTACGGGCGCGGCGCCTGCGACATGAAGGGCGGACTGGCCGCGGCGATCGTCGCGCTCGAGGCGGTGTTGGCCGCCGGCGTGCGCTTCGGCGGCGCGCTCGAGGTGTCGGCGACGGTCGACGAGGAGAGCGGTGGCTACGGCGGGGTCGGCTGGCTCGCGCGCGAGGGCTGGTTCACCCCGCCGCGGGTCGATCATGTGATCATCCCGGAACCGCTCGACGTCGATCGGGTGTGTATCGGCCATCGCGGCGTGTGGTGGGCCGAGATCGAAACGCTCGGCCGGACCGCGCACGGCTCGATGCCGTTCCTCGGCGACTGTGCGGTGCGCCACATGGCCGCGGTTCTGGCGCGAATCGAACGCGACCTGATGCCGCGGCTGGCGACCCGGCAGACCCGGATGCCGGTGGTTCCCGAGGGCGCGCGGTGCTCGACGCTCAACTTCAATGCGCTGCACGGCGGCTTGCCCGAGGATCGCACCGGCCTGCCGGCACCGATGGTCCCGGACAGCTGCCGGCTGGTGGTCGATCGTCGCTATCTGATCGAGGAATCTCCCGAGGCGGTCCGGGGAGAACTGGTCGCGCTGTTGGATGGGCTGGCCGCCGAGCGGCCGGGGTTTCGCTACCGCCTCTCGGACGTGCTCGCATTCGCGCCGACCATGACCGACCCCGCGGCGCCGGTTGTGCGGGCGGTGGGCGACGGGATCGCCCGCGTTCTGGGTCGGCCGGCCACCGAGGTGGTGTCCCCCGGGACCTATGACCAAAAGCACATCGTGCGGGTCGGCACGCTCAAGGACTGCATCGCGTACGGCCCCGGTCGGTTGGAGCTCGCCCATCAGCCCGACGAGTGGGTCGCGATCGATGATATGGTGGCCGCTGCCAAGGTGATGGCGCTCGCGACCCTGACGCTGCTCGGCGTCACCGGCGCGGGTCGGGCTTGACCGGGAGGACACCGATGACGCGGGTAGTGACGGTCTTGGCGGCCGCGCTGGCGTTCGCCGCCGCGTCGGCCGCGGCGGCGCGGACCGACTTGACCATGGGCGTGGTGCTGGAGCCGCCGCATCTCGACCCGACCGCCGGTGCCGCCGGCGCGATCGACGAGATCGTCTATGCCAATCTGTTCGAGGGCTTGACGCGGATCGACCGCGACGGCTCGGTCGTGCCCGGGCTCGCGTCGTCGTGGACGGTGTCCGACGACGGTTTGGTTTACACCTTCAGCTTGCGCCCCGGGGTCCGCTTCCACGACGGCACCGCGTTCACCGCCGCGGACGTGGTGTTTTCGCTCGACCGCGCGCGGGGCCCCGGCAGCGTCAACGCGCAAAAGGCGCTGTTCGCGCCGATCGCCGCGGTCGAAGCGGTCGATCCCTTGACCGTGCGGATCACGCTGGCGCGGCCGACCGGGTCGTTCGCCTGGTCGCTCGGCTGGGGCGACGCCGTGATGGTGGCGCCCGAGAGTGCCGCGACCAACAGGACCCGGCCGGTCGGCACTGGGCCGTTCCGCTTTCATCGCTGGGTCGTCGGCGACCGGGTCGAACTGGTCGCCGCCGACGCCTATTGGGGGCCGCGCCCCGCGCTCCGTCGGGTGGTGTTCAAGGTGATCCCCGACCCGACCGCGGCCGCCGCCGCGGTGCTGGCCGGCGACGTCGATGCCTTCGCCAACATCCCGGCGCCTGAGAGTCTCGCCCTGTTCGAGGCGGATCCGCGGTTTATCGTGGTGGTCGGCAACACCGAGGGCGAGACCATTTTGGCGCTCAACCACCGCCGTGCGCCGTTCGACGATCTGCGGGTGCGCCGGGCTTTGGGCCACGCGATCGATCGCCGGGCGGTGATCGACGGCGCGATGTTCGGCCACGGCACGCCGATCGGCAGTCACTTCTCGCCGGCGCATCCGGCCTATGTCGATCTGACCGACCGCACTCCGTACGATCCCGGGATCGCGAAGATCTTGTTGGCCGAGGCCGGTTATCCCGACGGCTTTGCCGCAACCCTGAAGTTGCCACCGCCGTCCTATGCCCGGCGTGGCGGCGAGATCGTCGCTGCACAGCTGGCCGAGGTCGGCATCGAGGTCGAGATCATCCCGTTCGAATGGGCGCAGTGGCTGGCCCAGGTGTTCCGCGGTCATGACTTCGACATGACGATCGTTTCGCACACCGAACCGATGGACATCGGTATCTATGCCCGCGACGATTACTATTTCGGCTATCGCTCCGACGCTTTCAATGCGATTCTGTCCGAGCTGTCGCAGACCTCGGACACCGCGGGGCGCTTTCGGTTGTTGGCGGCCGCCCAAGAGCGTCTTGCCGAGGATGCGGTGAACGTTTTCTTGTTCCAGTTTGCCAAGCACGGGGTTTGGAACGCCCGGCTGACCGGTCTGTGGCATCACGCCCCACTCCAGGCCAACGATGTCACCGGCGTATCCTGGCGCTGATCTGTCTTGCGGGCCGGCACCCCCAAGGTCAGGGGAGGGGGCCACCCCCCGACCAGGGATTGCCCCCTGGACCCCATGAACAAGAAGGGGTCAAGGGGGATTACCCCCCCCTTATTGGGGGTGTCGGGGGCAGTGCGCCTGACAACGGCCGCAAGGCCGCCTAAGGCGTCGCCCCGACCGAAACCGACAACTTCCGGTTTAGGTCTATCGGCGCTTGACCCCACCTCCGGCCGTACGGTAACGCCTCCCGAGGTTTGGCCGGCGCCGAGCCGAACGGGAGACTGGAATGGTCGACACAAAAGAAGACCCCGACCCGCGGCCGCAGCAGTCGGCGGATCCGGCCGGGTTCGCGATGGCGGGCGGGGCGATGGTGCTGGTCGGCAGCATCGTGTTGGTCGGCAAGACGGTGGCGACGCTCGATCTGGCGAGCGTGACCGCGATCCGGCTCGGGATTGCCGGGGTGATCCTGGTGCCGTGGGCGCTCGCCCGCTTTGGCGTGCCGCGCTTTTCCTTGCTGATGTGGGCGCGCCTCGCGGTCCAGGCGGCGCTCGGCTCGGTGTTCTACACGGTGTTGCTGTTCGGCGGCCTGCGCCTGACCGGTGCGGTCGAGGCCGGGATCATCGGCGGTCTGTTGCCGGTGTTGTCGGGACTGTTCGGGGTGATCGCGCTCGGCGAGCGGCCGGGGCGGGCGCTGATCGCGGCGATCGCGCTCGGCACGGCGTCGCTGATCTTGCTGAACGCGCGCAATCTTGGCACCGATGACCCGGCGACGCTCGCCCGGCTGGCCGGCAATGCCCTGGTGCTGCTCGCGGTGTTGTCGGAGTGCGGCTTTATCCTGCTGCAAAAAACCCTGGCGTCCGAGCCGCCGGCGCTCCAGATGTCGGCCTTGATGTCGGGGCTCGGTTTCGTCCTGATCGCGCCGGTTGCGGTGGCGGTCCAGGCGGTGGCGCCGAGCGCGGTTACTGCGACGGATCTGGCCGCGCTCGCCTATTACGCGATCGGGCCGACGGTCGGCGGCTATGTCTTGTGGTATGCTGGCGCGTCGCGGCTGAGCGCGGGCCATTGTGCGGTCGCGACCTTGATGATGCCGCTTGCGGCGGTGGTGCTGTCGATCCTGGTGCTCGGCGAGCGGCCGGACTGGGTCCAGGGGCTGGCGCTCGCGGGCATCTTGTGCGCGATTCCGCTGGGCGCGCTGGCGCGCTCGCCGGCACGGGCCGCGGCAGCCCAGCCGCCCTCTTGACTTTTTTCGGCGCCGCCGGTCCCGGCGACCGGCGACCGGCCTGATCCTTGGAGATCGTGACGCCATGAATACCGAAGACTTCGACCGCTCGCAGCGCCGTCGGCCCCAGATATTGCTGGGCCTGACGGTCGCGAGCGTCGCGGCCGCCTTCCTTATCCCCTGCCTCAACGACCGGGTCGAGGCGTATCAGGAACAGATCGCGGCCTCGGTCGCGGCCGTGCTCGACCAGGCCCGCAGCGGGGTGCCGGTGGTGGCGCCCGCCGGCGCCGAGGCGAGCGCGGCGGACACGCTCGCCACCCTGACCGCCGACCTGCCGGCCCCCGTACGGCGCTATTTCACCTATGCGTTCCCGGAGGGGCCGCGGCCGCTCCAGGGTGTGCGGATGCGGCTCGAAGGCGAGTTCCGCCTGCCGCAGGCGACCGGCTTCGGGCCGATGACCGCGGTTCAATATGCCGCTGTGACCGACCCGGCGTTCGTGTTCGTTGCCCGCACCCCGTTGGTCCCCAAGCTGGTCGCGACCGCGGTCGACCAGTACATCGACGGCGAGGCCGAGATGTCGGTGCGGCTGTTGTCGCTGGTGCGCATCCGCCGCGAGACCGGGGCGGCGCTGTCCGACACCTCGCTGATGCGCTACGTGCTCGAAGGCGCGCTGTTCCCGACCGCACTGTTGCCGGGCCCGCACCTGCGCTGGGAGCCGATCGACGACACCGCCGCGCGCGCCGTGGTTTCGCGGGGCGGCACCGAGGTCGGCGCGTTCCGGGTCAGCTTCGACGCCGACGGCGGCATCGCCCGGATGACCGCCGAAGGGACCGCGGTCGACACCGGTCGGTATCACGGGTCCGGCGAGGACGTGGTGCGCAGCGACTACCAGCTGATCGACGGCGTGCGGGTGCCGACCCGGTTCGAAATCTCCCGGGTGCTCGGCGGCGAGGTCCAGCCGTTCTGGCGGGGTGAGGTCACCGAGCTCGCGTTTGATCATCTGGCGCCGTTCTAGGATTTGGGGGCAAAGCCCCCAAGGTCAGGGGGTTTCACCCCCCGACCAAAGGTTGCCCCCTGGACCCCGCCAATGAGCAGGGGTCCAGGGGGGTGTCCCCCCCTGGCGGGGGTCGAGGGGGCAGCGCCCCCCGCACGGCCGCAAGGCCGCACTCGCGCAAGCTTGGCGCCCCATGTCAGTACTCTCTCCCCCAGTCCCGCCCCGTTGGCTCGCGGTCCACCCTGCCGGTCTCTACGTCGCCCCTGCCGATCTCTACATCGACCCGACCCGGGCGGTGCCGCGCGCAGTGGTCACCCACGGCCACGCCGACCATGCCCGCCCGGGCCACGACCACGTCCTGGCGACACCGGAAACGCTTGCGATCATGGCGGCACGCCTCGGCGACCGCGCCGGCCACGCCCGCCAGACCCTCGCCCTCGGCGAGGCACTCACGGTCGGCGGCGTGACGGTGCGCCTAGCGCCGGCCGGCCATGTCCTGGGCAGCGCCCAGGTCGTGCTCGACCATCAGGGCTGTCGGGTGGTGGTCTCGGGCGACTACAAACGCGCGCCCGACCCGACCTGCGCCGCCTTCGAGCCGGTGCCGTGCGACGTCTTCATCACCGAGGCGACCTTCGGCCTGCCGGTGTTCCGCCACCCGCCGGCCGACGGCGAGATCGCCCGGCTGTTGCGGATGCACGCCCTGTTCCCCGAGCGCACCATCGTGATCGGGGTCTATGCGCTCGGCAAATGCCAGCGGGTGATCGCGCTGTTGCGCGCCGCCGGCTATGACCGGCCGATCTATCTGCACGGCGCGCTGGTCACCATGTGCCGGGTCTACGAGCGGCTCGGGGTCGCGCTGGGCGAGCTGCGCCCGGCCACCGGCGCCGACCGCAAGGCGCTGGCCGGCGAGATCGTGCTGGCGCCGCCCGCCGCGACCCGCGACCGCTGGCTCGGTCGGCTGCCCGACCCGATGATCGGCGCGGCCTCGGGCTGGATGCGCATCCGCCAGCATGTCCGGCGCAGCGGCGTCGAGTTGCCGCTGGTGATCTCCGACCATGCCGACTGGGACGATCTCACCCGGACGATCGACGAGGTCGCCCGTGCCGAGGTCTGGGTCACCCACGGTCGCGAGGACGCGCTGGTCCACTACGCCCAAGGCCGCGGCCTTTCGGCGCGCGCGCTGTCGCTGGTCGGCTTCGACGAAGAGACCGGCGGCGACGCCGACGAGACGACGCCGGTTCCGGACGAGGCGGCCTCGTGATCCGGTTCGCCCGGCTGCTCGAGGCGTTGGCGCTGACGCCGTCGCGCAGCGCCAAGCTGCGTCTCTTGGCCGACCATGTCGCGACCACCCCCGACCCGGACCGCGGCTGGGCGATCGCGGCGCTCACCGACTCGGTGGGCCTGCGCAACGCCCGGCCGGCGATGGTGCGCGCGCTGGTCCAGGCTCGAGTGGACCCGGTGCTGTTCGCCCTGTCCTATGATTATGTCGGTGATCTGGCCGAGACCGTGGCCCTGATCTGGCCGGCGCCCGCGGTCGCCCCGGACGCACCGCCGCCGCGTCTGGGCGAGGTGGTCGACCGGTTGAGCGCGGCCGGCCGCGCGGAGGTCCCGGGCCTGCTCGAGGGCTGGCTCGACCGGCTCGACGCCGGCGGGCGCTACGCCTTGCTCAAGCTGATCACCGGGGCGCCGCGGGTCGGGGTGTCGGCGCGGCTGGCCAAGACCGCGCTCGCGAATTGGGGCGGCCAGCCGGTCGATGCGCTCGAGGAGTTGTGGCACGGGCTGACACCGCCCTATCTCGAGCTGTTCGCCTGGCTCGAGGGCCGTGCGGGCCCGCCGACCCCGGCCGACGATCTCGGCTTGCGGCCGTTCATGCTGGCGCAGCCGCTCGAGCCGGACGATCTCGCGCGGCTCGACCCGGCGGCGTTCCGGGCGGAATGGAAGTGGGACGGCATCCGGGTCCAGCTGGTCGGGTGCGGCGGCCGCGGCCGGCTCTATGCCCGCGGCGGCGATGACATCAGCCCGGCGTTCCCCGACATCGTCGCGGCGATGCCGGGCGACGCGGTGCTTGACGGCGAGCTGTTGGTGGTGCGCGACGGCGTGGTCGCGCCGTTCTCCGACCTGCAGCCGCGGCTCAACCGCAAGACCGTGACCGCGAAACTGCTGCGCGACCACCCGGCCCATGTCCGGCTCTACGACCTGTTGGTCGAGGGCGATCAAGACCTGCGATCGCGCCCGTTCGACCAACGCCGGGCCCGGCTCGAGGCACTCGTGGCGCGGACCCGGCCCGACCGGATGGACCTGTCGGAGTTGGTGCCGTTCACCGACTGGGCGGCGCTCGCAGCGGTGCGCGCGGGTGCCCGCGCCGCCGCGATCGAGGGCCTGATGCTCAAGCGCGGCGACAGCGCCTACGTCGCGGGCCGACCGGCGGGCGCCTGGTACAAATGGAAGCGCGACCCGCTGACGGCGGACGCGGTCTTGATGTACGCCCAACGCGGTCACGGCAAACGCGCGTCGCTCTACTCCGACTTCACCTTCGGGGTGTGGCGCGACGACGGCACTTTGGTGCCGGTCGGCAAGGCCTATTTCGGCTTCACCGACGAGGAGCTGCGCGCGCTCGACCGCTGGGTGCGCAGCCACACGGTCCGGACCTTCGGGCCGGTGCGCGAGGTCACCCCGGCCCTGGTGCTCGAGATCGCGTTCGACAGCCTGCAGCGCTCGACCCGCCACAAGAGCGGCGTCGCCATGCGGTTCCCGCGCATCCACCGCATCCGCTGGGACAAGCCGGCGGCCGAGGCCGACCGCCTGGCGGCGCTCGAGCGGTTGTTGGTGCCGGGGACGTAAACGGGTGGGTCGGGCCGTCCGGAGGATGGGCGTCCCGCCGGTCGGACGGTCGGTGGAGTTGCGCGCCCCCCTGTCACAGGGTGCTTGCCGTCACCAAGTAGTCACCACCAATGACCATGTACTCTGTCTCGCCTTTCAAGCCATGGCGGGGCAGTAAGGTGTGATAGAATAGTATTTTTGCAATCGGAACCTCGACATCAAGGATGTAGTCACCAAAACAACTCGCGGTGTCTCGATTGCCTGTGAACGAATTGAGGCTGTTGAATCTCAAAATATATTCTCTTTTGTTCAATTTTTCACGAATGTAGTGTTCGTCAAAATCATTAAGTCCGCGATAGACCCGGATTCGATCGGTCTGTCCGGCACCGTTCCAAGGCTGACCAAAGGACCATTGACAAAAAGTGAACAAAAGATCGAGCTGACTGAGTATTGAGTTATTGTGAAAACGACTTGACATCTTCTCTTCGACATATTTCATCCAGGCGTGCGACGGATATTGTTCTAATTTCTCTTTATGAAATGTGGGAAACAGGCCAAACCGGCTTTCTACCCATCCTTTCAGGACGGCACCTTCCGGGCCATTGCTGTCGTATCCCCAACCACGCAACAGCCGGAAGTAACTGGATCGGAATCGCCGCGGTCCGGTATCGGAGGTACGCCGTTGTTCGGGGTCAAGGCCGAACACGGCACTCATATAGGTTTCGAATGCCAGGGCGGCGTCCTCGGCGCCGTCTGACTGGCCCAACATTTCGAACAGGCTTGGGTTCAGCGCCTTGGTACCCGCAATCGCCAGCGGTTGCGGTGATTGGTTGAACGCAACGCTGGCAAGAACCTCGGTGGGCACACCCACCAGATTGCTGGAATGGCCGATCGGCGAAGACGACGGTGGGTTTGAAATGGGGGGCATTCGAGAGGTCGCAGATCGACAAAGTCACCGCTTGGGACGGTTGGCGTTATTGCGTTGACCGGACGGTGGCCGCGCGTGCCTCGGCCAGCGTACCGGCGAGCCAGTCGGCCCGGCCGTTGTCGGTGAGGTCGAGGAACTCGTCGAGCGTCCGGCACCGGCCGTCGGCCAGGAAGGTCCGGAACACCCGGTTGAGCGCCAGGTTTTCGGTGAACTCGACGACTGCCGCGTCGCGGACGGCGGTGTTCGGGATGTAGGTCGCATCGTCGGCGAGGAATGCCAGGATCTTGTGGTAGCCGGCCTCGGCCAGGTCGGCGGTCGCGGGCGACGCGGTGATCGACCCCGGGGTTTTGTAATAGAGGTAGCCGGTCGCGGCCGCGGCCGGATAGCGCGCCGCCGTGGCGACCAGGCGCAGGTTGAACAGGACGTCGGCGGCGAACGGCACCGGCTGCCAGCCCGGGCCGACCAGCGCCCGCGCAACCATCGGGAAGATCGGGACCCGCGGCGCCAGGATCGCGGCGGCGTCGAGCGCCTGGACCGCCGGCGCGGTGGGAAACGCGAATTTGACCGGCGGGGCATCAGCGGCGTAGTGGACCGCGGTGTTGTCGCTCGCGGCGCCGGTGGCCGAGGCAAGCGCGCGCAGCCGGGCCAGCCGGTCGGGGGTCAAGGCATCGTCGGCGTCGAGCGGCGCGA
>JANQHG010000103.1 GCA_028277115.1 Azospirillaceae bacterium | reverse complement strand
CGGCGCCGGTCGGTGGCGGAGGCGCCGCTGCGACGATCAGCCGCGACTGGCCGACCCTGCGCACCGTGCTCGAGGTCCTCGCCGGGATCGACCCGCCGCTGGCGCGGCACCTGCACGCGACCCTGGTGCCGCGCGCCGGCAGCACGCTCGTGGCGGCGGTGCTGTTCTTCCTGGCGGCGGCGCGGCGCGGCGACGCGCGCGGTTGGCTTGGCGCCGAAGCGGTCGGCGCGCTCGCCCGCGCCGGGCGGGCCGATCTCCTGACGCGACTCGACGACGAGTTTCGCACCCTCGCCCGACCGGCCGCCGGCGCACCGGAGCGGCAGCCGGTGCCGTTCCTCGACGGCGAGGTCTTGACCGTGATCGACCTGGTCTACCGCCGCGACGACCGCGAACCCGACCACGGATCGGACCCGGCCGTCCAACCGACGACCCATCGGTTCGAGCTTGCGCTTGAGTTGAGCCGGCTCGGGCCGCTCCGGCTCGCGGGCGCGCTGACCGGGCGGCGGTTGGCGCTCGTCCTGGACAGCATGCGGCCGCTGCCGGCGGCGCTTGTGCGGTCGCTCGAAGCGGACGTCCCGCAGATGATGGCGGCGGCCGGGCTCGAGGGCACGCTCACGATCGGGGCGAGCGGCCCAGGTGGTCGCCGCGCGACGGACCGTGACGATGGTTTAGGGGTTGCCCCCTGGACCCCATTAAGTGGGGGTCAAGGGGGGTGACCCCCCTTGCGGGGGTCGAGGGGGCAGCGCCCCCCGCACGGCCGTCAGGCCGAACACGGCGCCGTTCGCACGCGCCATCCAGCCTGGAGCGACCAAGCGACAAAAAAACCGACGGCCGCGCCTCGGGCCCCGGGGCAGCGGCCGTCCGTTACACCACCACTCCCGCACCGCAGCATGGCGGCCGGGACACGCCCCGTTGCCGGCAGGCGCGGCTCAACGCTTGTCGGCCGCCGCCTTCGCCATGGTCGACTTCAGCTCTTCCAGGCTCTCGCTGACCCGCTTCGAGATCACGTTCGCCGCCTCGGTGTTCGACTTCGCGACCATCTCGGCCAGCTCACGCATGTTCGCCAGCGCCTTTTCGAACGCGGTCTTCACCAGTTCGGCCTGGCGCGCGACCTTGTCCTCCGGGGTGCCGGCGGTCATCATCTCGGTCATCATGCTGCCGGCTTCTTCCATCGTCTGGCGCAAAATCTCGGCCTGACGACGAACAACCGCCTGCATACCCTCAATCGCCAGCTGGTTGGCTGCGGTGACGGCCTCGATGTTCTTGCGCTGCGACGCCATGATCGCATCGACATCCACGCCCGGCAGCTTGAACTCGGACATCATCTTGGAAACGTCCATTTCGAAAAACGGATATGCGGACGGCTTCGACATGTCGATCACCCCTTTTGAGAGAGCTATTACCTGGTGCGGCGGACTATCAACGGCGTCGCCACGCCGTCCCGCACTGCAACACAGCTGTCTGCAGACTATGCAGACTGCCACTTAGTTCGTCAAGGAATAAATTTGTGCGGCGCAGCATCGCCCGGGACCTTGGGCCGGTGCGGGTCGAACCATGGTCCGATCGGCACCGGACATCCGGCATTGGGCCAAACGACCTGAGCGTCCGTCCGCCTCAACCACCCGCACCGGGGGCGGCCGAGGCGGTCGCCGTCCCTCCGGCGGTGTCGGACGCGCCGGCGTTGGTCGCCTCGGCATCGGTCGCAGCGGCATCGGTCGCAGTGGCACCGGTCGCAGCGGTACCGGTCGCAGGGGCAGGTCCGGCCGGCACCGCCGACCGCGGGCGGCCCGACCAGCCGCACCACGAGGCAACAGTCTCGGCCTGACGCAGGCGTCGATCGAGCTCGGCCATGGTCGTTGCCAAGTCCTCGGTCTCGTCGTCGAGCCAGACCCGAAGCGCGGCGAGATAGACCGTGCCGAGACCGATCGTGCGCAACACCCCGTCCGGGCCGTCCGGATCGAGGCCGGCAGCGTGGAGCATCCACGCCATCGATTGGCGCGCCTGCACCGCGCCGGCGAGCGCAAACCCAGGCCATCGCCAGCGATCGGTTCGCAAGGATCTAAGACCGTTGCGATACCGCCGCATCGCGTCGAATCGACGCATCAGCAGCTCGAACAAGCGATCGCGCGCACTGTCGTCGGCGTTGCGCACCGCCCCTTGCGCCAGCACGTCGGTGTCGACGATACGGTCGAGGAGCGGCAGGATCGCCGCCGGCTCCGGCACCTCGGCATAGGCGTCGGCCAGCGACAGCCCGGCCTCGGCGGCGACGTCGGCCATCCGCACCGCGTCCCAGCCCCACCGCGCGGTGATGTCGAGCGCCGCGGTGACAAGGCGCCGCGCCCGCTCGATGTCGTGTCCGGTGTGTGAAATCATTCTGGAATCCCGTTGCCTTCGCCCGTCGGTCAGGGACACTGTCGACCTGACGGCGACCGGCCGGACGTAAAACCCTGCCGCGACGGGCATGCCCGGGCGGCCGGTGCCGCACGACGGGCCCGGTTGCCGGATCAGCCGACGCCAGACCTGCCAAAGATTTGAGGGGAGACCGCCCCGGGCGCAATGGACACCGAGACCGATCGCCGACCCGACCCGGATGCCCCGGCCCCGACCGCCGGGCGCGCCATCGGTGTGCCCGGCGCGCTGGCGGCCGAGGCGCGGCGCATGCCCTATCTCTCACCCGACGAAGAACGCGCGCTCGCCCGCCGGGCGATCGCCGGCGACGGCGGCGCCGCCGATCTGCTGATTGTCAGTCATTTGCGGGTCGTCGTCAACATCGCACGGCGCTATGTTCGATTCGGGATGCCGATCAACGATCTGATCCAGGAAGGCACGATTGGATTAATCCAGGCGGTCCAGCGTTTCAATCCCGACCGCGAAACCCGCCTGTCTACCTATGCGATGTGGTGGATTAGAGCCGCGATCCAAGATTACGTGGTTCGGTCCTGGTCGTTGGTCAGGGTCGGCAAGACGGCCGCGCACCGCGCCTTGTTCTTCCATCTGCGCGCACTCGCCGCGCTTGGCCGCGACGACGGCGTCGCCGCGCCCGCCGCCGCCGGCGACGACGATGTCCTGGGGCGGCTGGCCGCCCGGTTCGGCCTGCCGCTGGCCGAGGTCGCGGCGTTCGCCCGCCGGGTCGCCGGCACCGATCAGGCGCTCGACGTGCCGGCCGCCCCCGGCGCCGATCAGACCCTGCTCGACCGCCTGCCCGCCGGCCAGCCCGACCCCGAGGAGGAGGCGGTCGCCGGCGCGATGGCGCGGCTGTGGGCGCAGTTGGTCGATCGCGCGCTCGCCATGTTGCCGGCGCGCGAGGCGCTGATCATCCGCGAACGCCACCTGACCGAGGCGGTGCGCACCTTCGAGTCGATCGGCCGCGACCTCGGCCTGTCCAAGGATCGGGTGCGCCAATTGGAAAAGCAGGCGCTCGCGCGGCTGCGCGAGCGCCTGCTGCCCCTGGTCGCCGACCACGGCCTGCCGTGACCCCACCCCTGCCGTGCTCCCCCACGGAGCGCGCGCTCACACGTCCGACGGCCCGGGGGTGAAGTACCGCCGGTCGAGCAGCGTGCCGACCGCGATCGTGATCTCCTCGCGCGCCGAGGTCAGCGCGGTCAGGCGCGCGTGCGGCGGGTGATGCGGCCGCTCGTCGATCCGGGTCACGACATAGACCTTGGACGGCTGGCCGGCGCGCATGAAGCGGTCGCCGATCGAGACGGATCGCCGCCCCGACCCCGGCTTTCTTTTCAACGAGAGCATGTGTCCTTCGCCGTGAACTCGTAATGCCGATGTCTGTCTGTTCCACCCCACCGGTCGGCGCCGCGCGGGCGCCGGCACCGCCGTCGGGCGCGGCCACGGGGCACGGCCCGACCACGCCCTGTCAAGTGCGTTTGCCGCCCACCCGGTCCGGTCAATGCTGTTCGGTCTTCGAGGCGATGTAGTCCATCAAGGCCAGGAACACCGCCGAGACCACGAATGCCATATGAATGCCGACCAGCCAGGTCAGCTGGAACGACTGCGCCTCGATCTCCTCGGGCGTGGTCACGCCCTCGACCTTCATGAACGACTTCAACAGATGAATCCCCGAGATCGCGACGATCGATCCGATCAATTTTAACTTAAGCCCACTGAAATCGATCTTGCCCATCCAATCCGGCCGGTCCTTAAGATCCGCGAAGTCGATTCGTGAGACGAAATTCTCGTATCCGGCAAAGATCACCATCAAGACGAGATTGGCAGCGAATACCAAATCAAGCAGGATCAACGCCTCTAAAATCAAATCCGCATAGGAAATCGTCAAGATATTGACCACGGCAAACCACAATTCCTGGAAAAATTTCACCACCAGCAGCGCCAGGATTACGGTCAAGCCAAAATAAAATGGTGCAAGCAGCCAGCGGCTGCGGAACAGCATCTTTTCGGCATGCCGCTCGTAGATCGAGACCAGAGTGTTGGGACCGTCGCCGTCGCTCGGCGGTGGCGGCGGCGGCGGCGATTTGCGGGTCGAGGTTTGGGCCATGCTCGGGGTGTCCGTCGTCGTTCGGCCGAACCGGGGCGGGCGCGCCGCCGGCCCCGGCGTGCCGGCCCCCGCCGTCGCCGATGCCGCACCGCACCTTCGTCCCCCCGTGTCGGCGCCAGGATGGACACAGCGTCGCGGCTGCGGCAAGGAGAACCCGCGCGGACGCCCGCAGTGCGGACCCTCGACAGCGGCCCCTCGGGTTGGGCTATCCTTAGCGCCGCGCGGTCCCGCGACCCGCGATCCGTGGTCAAACCTCAAGAAAAAAGGGGCCCGCCAGATCATGCGCCCATCGCACCCGCGTGCCCGTGCCCGTGCGCTCGCTCTCGTCCTGCTCGGCCTCGGCCTTGGGCTTGCCGCCGGCTGCGGCAAGAAACCGGGATCGGTGTCGCCGCCCGAGGGCGCGACCACGCCGTTTCCACGCAGCTACCCGAACCCGGCCGCCGAGCCGCCGGGCACCTTCGAACCGCCGCCGCCCCGGCTCGACCCGGTCCCGGCGCCGGCCCGGTGACCCTGCCCCCCCGAGCCCCCACCCGCGCACCCGCCCGGGCGGGATTCGGCCCCCCCTCGCTTTCGGGCATCGAACACCCCATAGTTCCGATACGACCCGGGGTGCGGCGCCGCGCGGCGTCCCGGTCGCGAACGGCGAGCGATCGGGGGAGGTCTCCGGCCCATGGAACCGACGCGGACGAGGCGGCGCTGGCGGATCGGCGCCGGGAACGACCCGGACGACGGCGACGGCCCGGCGGCGCCGTCGGCGTGGCAGCGCCTGGTCTGGCTCGCCGCCGCCCGCCTGGTCCTGGTGTGGGAGCGGGTGATCCCGCCGCTGTGGCCGGCCGGCACGATCGCCGGTGCCTTTTTTGCGCTCGCCCTGTTCGACGTCTTGCCGCTGCTGCCCGGCTGGGCCCACCTGGCGGTGCTGGTGGCGGTTGGCTTGGCGGTCGCGATCGCGCTTGGGCGGGCCCTGCCCGCGATCGCGCGGTGGCCGAGCGTGGCGGCGGCCCGGCGCCGGCTTGAACGCGACAGCGGTCTTGCCGACCGGCCGCTGACCGCGCTCGCCGATCGGTTCGCCGGCGACCCGCGCGACCCCTTGCAGGTGGCGCTGTGGCGGCGCCACCGGCGCCGGATGGCGGCAGCGGTCAAGCGGCTGCGCCTGCGGCTGCCGACCACGGATCTGCCGGCGCGCGATCCGTGGGCGGTGCGTGCGCTGGTGCTGTTGGTCCTGGTGGTCGCCGCGGTCGGCAGCCGCGGCGAATGGTCGGCGCGGCTCGCCGCCGCGCTCGACCCGCGCCTGCCGGCGGTCGCCGCGGCCGGCCGGGCCAGCCTCGACATCTGGCTGTCGCCGCCCGCCCACACCGGCCAGGCGCCGCTGTTCCTCGCCCGCGCCGACGCGGCCGCGCCGCCCGCCGGCAGCCCCGGCGCCGGCGCGCGCACCCGCGCGGTGCCCGAGGGCACCGCGGTGCTGGCGCGGCTCGGCACACGCGACGGCGCGCCCGTGCCGGTTTTAACGATCGGCAGCGACGACCGCGCGTTCACCCGGATCGACGCGCATCATTTTCGCGCCGAGGGTCGCCTCGACACCCCCGGTCGCGCCCGGGTCGCGGTGCGGCTCGGCGCCGCCACGCTCGGGCAGTGGCAGATCACGGTGTCCGCGGACCGACCGCCCGAAATCGCGCTGGCCGAGCCGCCGACCGAAACCCCACGCCATGCGTTGCGCCTTGATTTCACCGCGCGCGACGATCATGGCGTGGTGGCGGCGCGCGCGGTGGTCGGGCCGGGCCCGGCGACCCCGCACCACGCCCGGGATCGCGCCCCGGTCGCTTGGCCGCTGCCGGTCGACGCCGAGACCGCGCGCGAGGTCGCGGCGACTCACTACCACGACTTGACCGCCCTCCCGCTCGCCGGGCTGCCGGTCCTGCTCCATCTCGAGGCCGAGGACGGCAAGGGCCAGGTCGGGCGGAGCGCACCGGTCGAGCTGGTGCTGCCGACCCGCCGGTTCGGCCACCCGGTGGCGCGCGAGATCGCGGCGCTGCGCCAGGCGCTGTTGATTGCCGGGCCCGATGCCCGGCGCGACGTCGCCGGCGGCCTGGCGACGCTGGCGACCGCACCCGACCGCTATCATGGCGACGTTGTTGTCCATTTGGCGCTGCGGGTCGCGATGCGCCGGCTGGTCCGGCTCGCCGATCATGCACCGGGCCATGGCGACGCCGGCGCCGCCCCCGGCGCCGCGGCGGCGTCGCTGGGGGCCGCCGATCTCGCGGTCGCGGCGTTGTTGTGGGAGACCGCGCTCCGGCTCGAGGACGGCGGGGTGTCGCTGGCCGAGCGCGAGCTGGCGGCTGCGCGCGAGGCGCTCGCCGAGGCGCTGGCCGCCGGCGCCGACGATGCCGAGCTGGCGCGCCGGATCGACGCGCTGCAGGACGCGCTCGCGCGCTATCTCGAGGCGCTCGAGACCGAACTGGCGGAGCGGCTGGCGCACGGCGAGGCGATCCCGGCCCTGCCGCCCGAGGTCGCGGACCAGGTGCTCGGCCGCGAGGACTTCGCCGACATGATGGCGCGCCTGCGCGACTTGACCGAGCTCGGCGCGCGCGATGCCGCGCAAGAGATGCTCTCCGAGCTCGAACGCATGCTCCAGTCGCTCCGCACCGGGATCGACCCGGGCGAGATGGCCGCGCTCCAGGAGGGCGCCGAGCTGATGCGCGACCTCGAGTCGCTGATCGACCGCCAGCAGACGCTGCTCGACCGCTCGTTCGCGGCGGCGCGGCGCGGCGCGGCGGCCGAGCCGCCGGACGACCCCGTCGCCCTCGAGCGCCGACCGCCAAGCCGCCGCGACGACGCACCGCCGCCGCCCGAGGCGGCCGACCAATCGGCGCTCCGGCTCGACCTCGGCGAGGTGATGCGACGGTTCGGCGACGTGACGGGGGAGATCCCGCGCCCGCTCGGCCAGGCCGAGCTGGCGATGCGCGGCGCCGAGCAGGCGCTGCGCGACGGCCGCCCCGACGAGGCGGTGGTACCGCAAGCCGCCGCGGTCGACGGGCTGAAACGCGCGCTCGGCGCGCTCGCCGATGCCATGCAGGCCCAAGGCGGCGGCTTCGGATTACCGCAGGCCGGCCTGCCGGGCCGCGCCGGCGCGCGGCCGGGCGCGGGGCGCGACCCGCTCGGCCGCCCGCGCGGCGCGACCGGGCCGGTCGGCGACGGCGATATCGTGGTGCCCGACGCAGCGGAGGTGAAGCGCGCACGCGAAATCCTGCGCGAGCTGCGCCGCCGCGCCGGCGAAGCCGACCGGCCGGCGCGCGAACGCGACTACATCGATCGCTTGTTGCGTCGCTTCTAACCAAACTTCCGCGACCCGCGGCGACGTGCGTGTAAGGATTTGCTTAATTAGACCCCTTTTCACGGGATCCCGATCATGGCGCCCGTAGCCTTCCCGGCCAACCGTTACGAAAATACCTCGCGCACCCTCGTCGTCCCGACCGCCCGGCACGCCCACGAATCTGCGACGGTTTGCCGCAATCGCGCGCCGCGTCGCCCCGCCGACCGGCTTACCTCGACGGTTGATTTGGCGGCCAGATGACATAGAGTTGACGGATCGGCGTCGCCCCCCCGGGACCGAGCCCGTGCACCTGACCGGGCCACCAGCTCGCGCTGGCGACCGCCGCCACCGAAGGATGATGGGGCTGGCGTGTGGCCGGTGATCCGTCCGGGCGTGGACTGGCGATGGGCCGAGGAGCCTGTGAACCGTCCGGTGCCCCCTCTTGATCCAACCCACCACAAGCCTCACGTCCTCTTTTGTACGGCCACCGCCCCCGCTCCGGCGGCGCGTGCGGTGTTGCCGGTCCCAGGATGGAGGGCAATACATGTCGTTCGAGGATCGGATCGAAACGCTGAAAACCCGGCACCAGTCCCTCGAGGCTGAAGTCAAGGTCGAAACCCAGCGTCCGCACCCCGACACCGTGACCCTCAATAAGCTCAAGCGGGAAAAGCTCCGAGTTAAGGATGAGATCGCCCGCTTGAGCCACGCGTGAGAGCCCGGCCGAGCCGACATTGAAGAAACGGCGCGTCCCGGGGACGCGCCGTTTGAGTTTGTAGACGATCATGTAGACGCCGATGACCTCGGTCACGAAGAACACCCATTCGGTGCCCCACTTCCAGACGAAACTGTGGATCAAGGCCGAGATGCCGCGCGGGCTGGCGACCGTGGTCGAATACCAGATGCCGGGCCCGGTGATCGAGCCGACGACGTCGGCGAACACGAGCAAGACCGCCCATATTTCTTGATGTAATACCAAATCCGATTGTCTGGTTCCGGTTATCCACGCCTGAGGAAGCTGTTCACCGATCCTGTTGGAGCGATCGGCCGGCACGGTCTGCCTGTTTGCATCGCCGGTGGGGGCCGATCGCCCCAACATCGGCGATTCAGCTTTGCGGCACCGTCGATATGGGGGCGGCGCCGACGACCAAACGGAACGGTTCAACCGGATTTCGTATCAACCGAGGAAGTCCATCGAACGCCTTCTGAACGACGCGTCTGGTGTATTGTTCACCAAATGTTTCGCGCGCCGTGCGTGACTGCGGGAAAATGTCCCCGGTGATCCGATCCCGCCTCCGAGCGCAGAGCGCGTTTAGCAACGTTGGGGTTCACGCCCCAATTTACTGTCAAAGAAAAATCGTTGGGGTGCGAACCCCAGCATTCCGAACAAGCGACATCGGGGGCACGGCGGGGCGGCATGGCGCAACGGTTTTACGACGACCCGATCCTGAACTCGCCCTACCAGGCGCCGAGCCGGCATCATGTCTTGGGCACCGACGGCACGCCGCTCGACCAACCGCCGCGTGCCGGCCGGCGGCGCTTGGACCTGTTCACGCCGGTGCCGAAGAACCGGAAAAAGACCGCCAGCCCCCCCCAATCCGAGATGGTGTTGTCGGACAACAAAAACTTGTCCGATGAAAAGCAGGAATACAGCGCAACCGCAATCGTCAACGAAATCCGCCAGCATGTCGACAGCTGGCGCCGGCTGCCCAATCCGGCGCAGTGGCGGGTCTCGGCACCGACCCAACGGCTGTTGCAGCATTGGCGCAGCCACCGCTTCGCCAATCAGCGGCCGTTCTTCTGCCAGATCGAGGCGGTCGAGACGGTGATCTGGCTCGCCGAGGTCGCCCCGGGCGGCGATGCCCGGGCCAAGCGGGTGCGCGCCTATCTCGAAGCGGCCAACGCCGACGCCAACCCCGAGTTGTTCCGGATCGCGCTCAAGATGGCGACCGGCACCGGCAAAACGACGGTGATGGCGATGCTGATCGCCTGGCAGACCGCGAACGCTGTGCGCAGCCCCAATGCCAAGCGGTTCAGCCGAAACTTCCTGATCGTCACGCCCGGGATCACGATCAAGGACCGCCTGCGCGTGCTGCAGCCGTCCGATCCGGACAGCTACGTCAGGACCCGCGAACTGGTCCCGACCGACATGCTGGCCGACATGGCCAAGGCGCGGATCGTGATCACCAACTATCACGCCTTCAAGCCGCGCGAGGAGCTGTCGGTCAGTCGGGGCACCCGTGCCCTGTTGAAAGGGCGTGCGCGCGACGGCATTCAAACGCTCGAAACCGAGGGCAAGATGGTGCGCCGGGTCATGGGCGACCTGGCGGGGCTGCGCAACGTCGTGGTGATCAACGACGAGGCGCATCATTGCTACCGCGAAAAGCCGGTCTCGGAAGAAGAGAAGATCGCCGCCGAGGAAAAGGAAGAGGCCAAACGCAACGCCGAAGCGGCACGCCTGTGGATCAGCGGGCTCGAGGCGGTCAAGCACCAACTGGGCGTCCGGGTGGTCTTCGATTTGTCGGCGACGCCGTTTTTCCTGCGTGGCTCCGGCTATGCCGAGGGCACGCTGTTCCCCTGGACGGTCAGCGACTTTTCGCTGATGGACGCGATCGAGTGCGGCATCGTCAAGCTGCCGCGCATTCCGGTCGCGGACAATGTCGTCAATCGGGACGTCCCGGTGTTCCGCAACCTGTGGGACGTGGTCGGCACGAAGATGCCGAAGAAGGGCCGCGGCAAGGGCGGCGCCGCGGCCGGCCCGCTGGCGTTCCCGTCGGAGGTCTACAGCGCGCTCGACACCCTCTACGGCCATTATGCCGAAACCTTCGAGGTGTGGCGGCGCCGCGACGTACCGGTGCCGCCGGTGTTCATCGTGGTGTGCAACAACACCGCGACCAGCGAGCTGATCTACAAATACATCTCGGGCTGGCTCGACGAGGACGAGCACGGCACCAGCCATTTCCATCAAGGCCGGCTGGAGCTGTTCAGAAACTACGACGATTACGGTAACCGCCTGACCAAACCGCGGACACTGTTGATCGACAGCGAGCAGCTGGACAGCGGCGAGGCGCTCGACCCCGGGTTCCGCAAGGCGGCCGAGGCGGAGATCGAGGCGTTCAAGCGCGAGCTGGCCGCGCGTGCCGGGGCCGCGGCGGCGGAGACGGTCAGCGACGAGACCCTGTTGCGCGAGGTCATGAACACGGTCGGCAAGCGGGGACGCCTCGGTGAGGGCATCCGCTGCGTCGTCTCGGTCGCGATGCTGACCGAGGGTTGGGACGCCAACACGGTCACCCATGTTCTGGGCCTGCGCGCGTTCGGCACCCAACTGCTGTGCGAGCAGGTGGTCGGCCGGGCGCTCCGGCGCTGGAGCTATGCGCTCGACGACGACACCGGCCTGATGGCGCCCGAATACGCCGACATCTTCGGCATCCCGTTCGCCTTCATGGCCAAGCCGGTGGTCGCAAGGCCGGAGCCGCCCAAGGACGTGGTCCAGGTCACGGCGCTGCGCGAGCGCCAGGCGCTGGAACTCCGCTTTCCGCGAGTCGAGGGCTATCGGGTCGAATTGCCGAACGAACGGCTCGAGGCGGCGTTCACCGACAACAGCGTCCTCGACCTCGACCCGAGCATGGTCGGCCCCGGCTCGGTCGAGGTCGAGGGGATCGTCGGCGAAGGCGTGGTCATGGACGTCGGCCACCTGGCACGGATGCGGCCCAGCTCCATCGGCTACCAACTGGCCAAGGCCTTGCTGTACCGTGACTTCCAGGACGGCGACTTGACGCCCAAGACCCATTTGTTCCAGGACCTGCGCCGGATCGCGCGCGCCTGGCTGAACGGCTATCTCAAATGCTCGGGCGGGACCTTTCCGGCCCAGGTCTTGTACCCGAGCGTGCTCGAGCAGGCGCGCGAGCGCATCCGGCTTGCGATCACCGGCCGGCAGTCGGGCGAGGCGCGGATCAAGGCGATCGTCGATCCCTACAACCCGGTCGGTTCGACCCGGCTGGTCAATTTCACCACCGCAAAGCCGTTGCGCTGGACCACCGCGCCGGACAAATGCCACGTCAATCTCGTGATCGGCGACAGCGACTGGGAGCTGACGCTGGCCCAGGCGGTCGAGCGCCACCCGCGCGTGGTCGCGTACGTCAAGAACCAGGGCCTGGGGTTGGAGGTGCCGTACCGCGACGGCCGCACCCCGCGGACCTACCTGCCGGATTTCCTGGTCGTGATCGACGACGGCCGCGGCGCCGACGACCTCTTGCATCTGATCGTCGAGATCAAGGGGTATCCAACGGGCGACGCGCAACTGAAGGCGGAGACCATGACCACCCTTTGGGTCCCGGGCGTCAACAACCTCGGCGCTTACGGCCGCTGGGCGTTCGCGCAGGTCACCGAGGTCTACGAGATCGAAGCCGGTCTGCGCACCCTGATCGACGACGTTCTGGCGACGGCAGGTGACTGATGGGGTCATCCCAAGGTGCGACCGGCGTCCGGCCGTTCGCCAGGTCGGCGATCCGTTTGATATCCTTGTATTGGCGGCCGATATGAGTTATTCAATGCTTTACATTCGCCCCTTGGCAGTAGGCCCGCTCACCGATCCCGAGTGTGCGCCGACCCCTTGGGGCTTTTTATTTTTCGGTCGTATGCGAACCGGGAAAGCAGGCCCTGGTGTAGGGACCAGCCCGGCATGACCGGCCGGCGCATCGCAGTCCCGAACGACGGTTTTTTTTTCGCCGCCGTCCCAGGCTGGTCCCGCCCTCGGACAGCGCGAGGGTCGACCGTCCGCATCGTGCATCAGGTATGACACGCGTTGGGCGTGCACCGCGCGGGCAACTTGCGCCGCGGAGCACCGACCGCTGCCTTGCGCGGTGCACACCCTACGAGGGTTTTGGGCAGGCGTCGTCGTGTCGGCTGTGATCGGTTTGGTTAAAGGGCCTAGGCGATGGCGAAAGACAAGCAGGTCGAGATCTTCACGCACGACGCCGCCAGCCGACGCAACATCCCGACCGCGGAACTGCAATCGTTTGTCCAGCCCGAGGAGACACGGCCCAAGGCGGTGCGCTATGCGCGCAACCCCGACCTCGACCCGCAGCTGGTGTGGCGCGGCAAGGATGGCCAGGACTGGTCCGACCTGGTCGTCCACGCGCCCCTGTTGTACATCCAGGAAAAGGTCCACCCCAAGGCGATCATCGAGGCCCTGCGCCGCGACACCCGCACCCGTCGGGCGCAGGCACCGGACGACGACACGCCCGATCTGTTCGCCGATTTCAACGGGCTGACCGATCCCGAGCTCAAGACCGACTTCTACCAGCACGACCTGCACTGGTCGAACCGGATGATCCTGGGCGACAGCCTTCAGGTCATGGCCAGCCTGGCCGAGCGCGAGGGCCTGCGCGGCCAAGTGCAATCCATCTATATCGACCCGCCCTACGGCATCAAATTCAACTCGAACTGGCAGATATCGACCCGATCCCGCGACGTCAAGGACGGCAAGCCCGACCAGATCAGCCGAGAACCGGAACAGATCAAGGCGTTCCGCGACACCTGGAAGGACGGTATCCACTCTTACCTGACCTATCTGCG
>JANQHG010000081.1 GCA_028277115.1 Azospirillaceae bacterium | reverse complement strand
TCCATGCGCCCAATGAATCAAACAACGAGTCACCTTGTCTAGACCCACAGAGATAACCGAGTCAATTTGTCTCACTTTCAACTATGTTAGCGCCTATGGGTCTCCCCCCCCCGACCAGAGATTTACCCCCTGGACCCCGCCAATCAATCAGCAGGGGTCAAGGGGGGTGCCCCCCCTTGCGGGGGTGTCGGGGGCAGCGCCCCTGACAACGGCCGTCAGGCCGAACTGTTGCCGTCAGGGCGCGACGGGCGCCGGACGACCGCCCACCGGCGCCCACGGGTCGAACGGCGTCGTCTCGATCGCCCCCGGACGCGCCGGCGCCCACGGATTGAACGCCTCGGCAATCGGGGCTTCGGCCGCGACGGCCGCCTGACGCGGCACGGCCGCACCGAACGCGGCGGCCTCTCCGGTCTCCAGCGTCCCGAGCACGATCACCGCATGCGGCACGAAGCTCTGCGCCGCCGCCTGGGGCGCGCCGCCGACCGGCCGCACCGCCGAGCGGACCGCCAGCGCGAGCGGCGCCGACAACGCCCCGCCGGTCAGCACGTCGGCAGCGATCGCCACCGTCGCGATCCCCGCCACCACCAGCAAGGGTGACACGCCCGACGACGATGCCGGGTCGGTCGGCGGCATCGGTTCGGTTTGCGCAACGGCGCCGGTCGACAAGAGGGTCCCGATCAGGGCACCAACCAAAACTCTCGACATGGGAGTGTTCTCCTTATCCCGGAGCCTCGTCAAGCGGCCGGACAACCCCGGTCCGGCGTCAGTCAGCCGGCATCAAAGCCCGGGCGGTCGCGCGATCTCAAGCCGGTGCGCCGGAGCGATGAGGATTGGTCGGCACCGTGATCCGGACGCAACGGCGCCGGATCGTCGGCCGTTCAAATTGACAATAGATTGACACTCTGCCAGGGTCGGCCGGCGATGACCAAGATCGACCCCCTGTCCCCGTTGATGACCGCGTTGGTGCTCGAGACCTTTCGCCTCAACGGCGCGTTGCTCGCTGCCGGGGACGATTTGGTCGCCGACCTCGGTCTGACCAGCGCGCGCTGGCAGGTGCTGGGCGCGGTGTCGCTGGCCGGCCGGCCGTTGACGATGGCCCAGGTGGCGCGACGCATGGGGTTGACCCGTCAAGCGGTTCAGCGGGTGACCAAGGATCTGGTGCAGCATGGCTTCGTCACGCTCGAGCCCAACCCGGACCACAAGCGGGCCCGCCTGATCCGCCTGTCGGCGCGGGGCGAGGCCGCGGCGACCGAGGCCCATCACCGCCAGGCGACCTGGATGTTGACGCTGGGTGCCGGGGTCGAGACCGCGCGGGTGGCCGATGCACTGGCGCTGTTGCGCCTGATCCATGACCGGTGCCGCGCCGCCGACGCCGCGCCCGAGGTCAACGACGTGCCATGTGCGGCGCCGTCGTGTTGAGGTTGATGCCCCAACCTCGCCTTACGTTGCCACCGGCCCGTTGCGGTGTCAGCCTCGACCCGCCATGCTCGCCGCCCGGCCGGTCAAATCTGCTGGAGCGCCGGGGTGCCGGCGGCGTTCGGGTCTGCGATCAGCGCTTGGGTCGGATAAAGCCGCGGCAGCACAACCGTCAGCACGGTCGCCAGGGCCACGGCAAGCGTGGTGCCGACGATGAACTGGGTCCAGGTGTCGGGGCGGAACACCCCGAGCGACACGATGACCAAGACCAGCGGTAAATCGAGAAAATGGGTAAAGGTCGGCACCATCTCGCCGCGGGCCCGCACCAACTCGGGCGTAAACCGGCCGAGCGCCAGCGCGGCCCGGGTCAACCGGCGCAGGCGCATGAAGTAGAGCCGGGTCACCGTATTGCCCTCGATAAACTCGAACAAGAACAGGGCGACCATGCCGACGATCCACGGCTCGGACAAGAAATCCCAGCCATCGTGGAACAGGATGATTAGCCCGGTCCCGGAGGCCGCGAGCAACAGCGCCCCGGGCACCACCAGCCCGTCATAAAACAGGGCGATGTTGCGCACCGCCTCGGCGAACACCGCGAGCGTGCGAGCGTCGCGGGCCCGGACATCGGCCAGGAACACCCCGATCAACCCGCCGGCGAGCAGGACCAGACCGGCGAGATGCCCGAATTTCAGGATTTCGAACCACATTCCCGTCGCTCCTCATTGACCGGTGGCGGCCGGTCGCGCCGGCCGGGTGACCGAGAGCGCAAGGATCACCAGCACCATCAGAAGATTGGCGGCGCCGAAGGACGACTCGCGCGTCGCCAGCTCGGCCAGCAGCGACACCGAAGCGCCGCCCGCAGCTTCCGCCGCGATCGTCCCGCCGAGCGGCACCAAGACGACGCCGGCGTTGAGCGCAATCAGCGCAAACAAGCCGAGCTTGATCCGGATCCACACAGCCCCCGCAAGCGCCCGGCGGCTCAACAGCAACAGCGCGCCCGAGACCCCGCAGACAATCAGGCCGGGCACGGTCAACAGTTCGGTGGTGACGTGCTTGCCATGTTGCAGCGTCGCATAGGCGGTCGGATCGAGCGCCGGATCGACGACCGAGCCGAGCACGATGTGGCTGAACACGCTGCCCAGAAAGGCCGCAAGGCCGAGCAGGTGGACGATCAACAAAGTCTGTCTCATCGACGTCGGGTCCTTCGGTCTCGGTGGATGTCCGGATAATGCCATAATGACAGTATATTGTCAAAATGGCACCCCGGTGTCAACCTCAACGCCGCGGTGTGTCGCGCCCGACCGGCGCCCGACCGGCGCCCGAGGTCTGACATCGGGTTCGATCCGGGAGCGGCGCGCGGTTTCATCGCCGGACGGGCGGTGACCTTGGTGCACGGGTGACCGAAGGGCGGCGCGGTCAGGGCGGCCGCTCCGCCCCACCGGCGACGCCGGAGCGGCGCTTGCCCACGGCCGAACCAACGACCTGTTTCTGCTTGACGTGTTAAATTTTCCCACGTATTGTGAGAGCAGATCGTGGGAAAAAATCTCACGACGGCGGGATGCGCCGGGACGAAACCGGCCGGCCGGCCGTCGCAGATCAACCCGATGCCGATGCCCAAGAGGTCGGCGGACCCAACCTGGAACCGGAGGACCGATCGTCATGCCACGTCATCATCATCCCGGCGCCGGCGGCCCGGGCGGCGCACTCCGCGGCGACGGCCGCTTTGACGCACTCGATGCCTTCTTCGACGAAATCCTCGAAGACCGCGGCATCACCGCCCCCGACGGCGCGACCGAGCGGCTCGAAGACATCGCCGAGACACTCGACACCGTGATCGAGGGCGGCGGCACTGTCCTGCCGGACCGGCTCGACCATAGGCTGGAACGGCTCGAGGGCGCGCTCGACCGCGCTGCCGAAGACGGGCAGTCGCGCCTTGGCTCGGACGCGATCTCGAGCTTTGTCGAGCGGCACGCCGACACGCTGTCCGATGAGGCCGAGGCCCGGCTTGGCGAGGCGCAGACGCGGCTCGACGACGCATTTGCCGACGGGTCGATCTCGGCCGACGACGCCGCGTCGCTCGAAGCCGCGGCCGACCTGGTCGCCGGCGTGCGTGAGGGCGATTTCGTCAAGCTGTCCGACGACGTCCTGACCGATCTTACCGAGGGCGCGGTGCGGATCGATGCCCTGGTCAATGACGGCTTCTTCGCGCTGTCGGCGGATGAGTTGGCGGCGGTTGAAGCGGCCGACGCGCTGCTCGAAGCGCGGTCGGACGAGCTGACCGACGAGGAGCGCGAGTTGATCGCTGAAGCGTTGGCCGAGGCGCGGGACGCGTTGACCGCGCCGGTGTTCGGGCTCGCGCGGGCGTTCGGTGACAGGCCGGATGGGGAGATGCCGGTGATCGGGGGCGAGCTCGAGACCGCAGACGTCGACTTGGTCTGAGACGCGCGGCTTGGCGGCTGTTGTCGGGGGGCGCAGCCCCCGAACGCCCCCCGCAAGGGGGGGGCCTCAAGGAAAAACTACGAAGCGTGAGGAGGCTAGACAAAAACCGACGGGCGGCGCGGCAAGAATTCCTTCCCCCGCCTCAAGGCGGGGGAAGCGACTGTGCTCAAGCAGCGAAGCGGTAGCACAGAGATACAAGGTGGCCGCGCCAGCGGCCGGATGGGGGCCGACCGGCGACGACGAAGCCGGTCGGCAAAGCCGCCTCGCGACCGGGCGATGGCGGTTGCCAGGCGGCACCGCCGTATGCCCCCCTCTAACTCCCCCCACGTGCCGTGGGGGGAGGACGGTCCCCCGCCTTTCGGCGGGGATGCCACGCGGTTTCATCCAGGGTGGGTCGGCCGGAGGACGGTGGGACACTGTCTCCCATCTCTCACACAGTTCGGCACGGACATCGTCCGTGCTTTCGTGGCACCCCCACCATGGCGCCCATGCCGCCGGCGCGGCGGCATGGGTGATCGGTCGGCCGCTTTACAGCGACCGCTTGGCGAAGTACCAATCGGCATAGGTGTAACCGGCGTCCGCCCGGATATCGGCTTCGGCGACGGTGTTGGGGGGCGGAACGATCACGTCGTCGCCGCAGGCCCATCCCTCCGGCGTCGCCACCTGGTGGGCGTCGGCGGTCTGGATCGCCTGGACCAGGCGGAAAATCTCGTTGATCGACCGACCGGTCGGCATCGGGTAGTAGACCATTGCCCGCAACACCCCGTTCGGATCGATCACGAAGGTCGCGCGCACCGCCGAGGTGTCGGATGCGCCCGGCTGGATCATGCCGTAGGCATTGGCCACCCCCATGTCCAAATCGGCAATGATCGGGAAGGTGATCTCGACCCCGAACGTCTGCTTGATGTTTCGGACCCACGCGATGTGGGCAAAATGGCTGTCGATCGATAAACCCAGCAGGTCGACACCGAGCTTGGTGAAATCCTCTTGCCGGCGGGCAAAGGCCATGAACTCGGTGGTGCAGACCGGCGTGAAGTCCGCCGGGTGCGAAAACAGGATCAGCCAGCGACCTTTGTAGTCGGCAAGCGATTTTCTGCCATGCGTGGTCACGGCGTCGAAGGCCGGAGCCGGTTCGTTGATCCGCGGAAGCGTGGGGGTGGTCGGGTCGGTCATGCCGTCAACTCCGCTCTGGTCGGGCAGGGGTCGTGCTGCCGCGATCATCGGAGCCTTGGCGCGCCGGTGGAAATGAATTAGACGGATCAAACAAATCAAGAAAATCGATCAATCGCCATGCCCGTTCCGACCCTGCGACAACTCCGGTTCTTGGTCGCGCTGGCCGACCACCGGCATTTCGGACGCGCCGCCGAGGCGTGCCACGTCACCCAATCGACCTTGAGCACCGGTCTTAAGGAGCTCGAGGCCGGTCTCGGCGTCGCTTTGGCCGAGCGGACCAAGCGATCGGTGACCATCACGCCGGTCGGCCGTGAGATCGCCGCCCGGGCCCGCGCCCTGTTGACCGGGGCGCAGGACATCGTCGATATCGCGGTCTGCCATGCCGGCCCGCTGCGGGGCGATCTTCGTTTGGGGGCGATCCCGACGATCGGTCCGTTTCTGATCCCGCGCGCGATGCCCCGCCTGCGCGACACCTATCCGGATCTTCGTCTTTATCTGCGCGAAGAGTTGACCGAGAGCCTGGTCGACGGCCTGCGCGCCGGCCGGCTTGACGTGATCCTGATCGCTCTGCCGCACGACACCGGCGAGCTTGCGGTGGCGTCGTTGTTCGACGACGGCTATGTGGTCGCGGTGCCGCGCGATGATCCCTTGGCCGGGGTGGACCAGGCGACCGGCGCCGATCTCGCGGACCGGCCGCTCTTGCTGCTCGAGCAGGGTCATTGCCTCCAGCGTCACGCGCTCGAGGCGTTCGCGACAGTGCGCCTGCGCAAGGATGACAGCTTCGCGGCGACCAGCCTGACGACCCTGTTGGCGATGGTCGAAGGGGGTCTTGGGCTGACCCTGCTGCCCGAGCTTGCCGTGACCGCGGGCATTTGCGACGGTCTCGACATTGTCGCGGTGCCGCTTGTCGGGGCGTTGCCGCGACGGATCGCGCTTGCGTGGCGGCCGAGCTCGCCGCGGGTGCGGGACTACCAGGCGCTCGGCGCCGTGTTTGCGGCGCCGGGTTCGGCCTGTCGGCCGTTGCGGGGGGCGCTGCCCCCTCGACCCCCGCAAGGGGTTGCCCCCTTGACCCCCCTGTAATGGGGTTTAGGGGGCAGGCCCCAAAACCTCGCAACGACCATTCGCGCCGAGTTGTCGCATCGCCGCCTGACCGACCAGCCCTGAAATCTCTGCAAGCTGCTCCGATAACGGGTTGGTCTTGCGCCAGATCATCCCGATCTTGCGTGACGGCCGCGGCTCCGCCAAACGAACCACCGAGACCGCCGCCCAGCGTGTCTCCATCGCGACCGCCATTTGCGGGATCAAGGTCACGCCGATCCCCGTCCCAACCATTTGCACCAGGGTTGACAGCGAGCTTCCCTCGATCAGATCGCGGTCCCTGACCGCTGACAACTTGCAAAAGGATATCGCCTGCTCACGGAAGCAGTGCCCCTCTTCAAGCAACAACAGCTTCATCTTGGCCAGCATATCGCGGTCCGGGACCGGCCGGTCCGCGTCCGCCAACGGGCGAACCAACAGGAACTCCTCATCAAACAGAGGGTGTTCGTTCAAAGACGGTTCCGAGATCGGCAAGGCGACGATTGCGGTGTCCAATCGGCCGCCCATCAGGTCGTCGATCAGTTTCTGCGTCACCGTCTCGCGCGGACGGACGTCCAACCCCGGGCAGCGCTCCGACAACTCCTTGATCACGGTCGCAAACAGGTAGGGAGCGACGGTCGAGATCGCGCCGATCCGCAGCCGGCCGACCAGCGGTCCGGCCGACGCCCGGGCGAGATCATCCAACTCGTCGACCGCCCGCAGGATGTCGCGCACCCGGACCGCGAACGCCTCGCCCAAGCTGGTCAAACGGATATGCCGTGCCCCGCGCTCGACCAACGGGGCGCCGATGATCTCCTCCAACTCCTTCACCTGCAAAGACAGCGCGGGCTGGGAGATCGCGCACGCCTCGGCGGCGCGGCCGAAGTGACCGTGGTGGGCCAGCGCGTCAAAGTAGCGCAGATGCTTCATCGAGAGGTTATTCATAAGCTCCCCTTATCACGCCCATTAGAAAATGCAAATGTTGTTTATACAATAACCATGCTAGTTATAAGGCCTCACATCGATGGCATGATGCAGCTGTCCGTCGGCACCGCCGTCGGTCGATCGCGGCTGGCATTGGCGCTCGGCTGCCCGGTCATCGGTCCGCGCTCCAGGAAAAGATGCCGAACTCGGAGAGAAACATGGGTGGAACGGATACCACGTCGGCTGGGAAATGCCCGGTGATGCACGGGGCCAACACGGTCGCCGGCACCTCGAACATGGATTGGTGGCCGAAGGCGTTGAACCTCGACATCCTCCATCAGCACGACACCAAGACCAACCCGATGGGGCCGGGCTTCAGCTATCGCGACGCGGTCAAGACGCTCGACGTCGAGGCGCTCAAACGCGATCTGCGCGCCCTGATGACCGACAGCCAGGACTGGTGGCCGGCGGACTGGGGTCACTACGGCGGTCTGATGATCCGGATGGCCTGGCATGCCGCCGGCTCGTATCGGATCGCCGACGGCCGCGGCGGCGGCGGCACCGGCAACCAGCGGTTCGCGCCCTTGAGCGCGTGGCCGGACAACGTCAGCCTGGACAAGGCGCGGCGCCTGTTGTGGCCGATCAAGAAAAAGTACGGCAACAAGATCAGCTGGGCCGACCTGATCATCCTGGCCGGCAACATGGCCTACGAGTCGATGGGGCTTCAGATGTTCGGCTTTGGGTTCGGCCGCGAAGACATCTGGCACCCGGAAAAGGACACCTATTGGGGCTCGGAGAAGGAATGGCTGGGTGCCAGCCGTTATGAGGGCGACAGCCGCGAGACCCTGGAGAACCCGCTGGCCGCGGTCCAGATGGGTCTGATTTACGTCAACCCGGAAGGTGTGGGCGGCCAGCCCGACCCGCTCCGCACCGCCCAAGACGTCCGCGTGACCTTCGCGCGCATGGCGATGAACGACGAAGAGACCGTCGCCCTGACCGCCGGCGGTCACACGGTCGGCAAGTGCCACGGCAACGGCGACGCCAGCATGCTCGGCCCCGACCCCGAAGCGGCGGATGTCGAGGAACAGGGTCTCGGCTGGCGCAACCCGACCGGCAAGGGCAAGGGCCCGCACACCGTGACCAGCGGCCTCGAGGGCGCGTGGACCACCCACCCGACCAAGTGGGACAACGGCTATTTCTCGATGCTGTTCAACCACGTGTGGGAGCTGAAAAAGAGCCCGGCCGGCGCCTGGCAGTGGGAACCGGTCAACATCAAGGATGAAGACAAGCCGGTCGACGTCGAGGACCCGTCGATTCGGCACAACCCGATCATGACCGACGCCGACATGGCGATGATCAAAGACCCGATCTACCGCCAAATCTCCGAGCGGTTCCACATGGACCCGGAGTATTTCTCGCAGGTATTCGCGCGCGCCTGGTTCAAGCTGACCCACCGCGACATGGGTCCAAAGGCGCGCTATCTCGGCCCCGACGTTCCGGCCGAGGACTTGATCTGGCAGGACCCGATCCCGGCCGGCCGCACCGATTACGACGTCGCCGCGGTCAAGGCGCGGATCGTCGCCAGCGGTCTCACGGTCGCCGAGATGGTCGCGACCGCCTGGGACAGCGCGCGGACCTTCCGCGGCTCCGACATGCGCGGCGGCGCCAACGGCGCGCGCATCCGTCTCGCGCCGCAAAAGGACTGGGTCGGCAACGAGCCGGCACGGCTGGCCAAGGTGCTGGGTGTGCTGGAGGGCATCGCGGCCGAAACGGGCGCCAGCGTCGCGGACGTGATCGTGCTTGCCGGCAACGTCGGGGTCGAACAGGCGGCGACGGCGGCCGGCGTCGAGGTTGCCGTCCCGTTCGCGCCGGGGCGCGGCGACGCCACCGACGCGATGACGGACGCGGAGTCGTTTGCCGTCCTCGAGCCGATCCACGATGGCTACCGCAACTGGCTGAAAGAGGACTACGCGGTCAGTGCCGAAGAGCTGTTGCTGGACCGCACCCAGTTGATGGGCCTGACCGCGGCCGAGATGACCTGCCTGGTCGGCGGCATGCGGGTGCTCGGCACCAACCATGGCGGCACCAAGCACGGCGTGTTCACCGATCGCGAAGGCGCGTTGACCACCGACTTCTTCGTCAACCTGACCGACATGGCGAATGCGTGGACGCCGGCCGGTAACAACCACTATGAGATCCGGGACCGCAAGACCGACCAGGTCAAGTGGACGGCGACCCGGGTCGATCTGGTGTTCGGCTCGAACTCGATCCTGCGCGCGTATGCGGAAGTCTATGCCCAGGACGACAATCGCGAGACGTTCGTCCACGACTTCGTCGCCGCGTGGACCAAGGTGATGAACGCGGATCGGTTCGACCTCGCATGAACCGGAACCAAACAATCGGATTTGGCATGACCTCCGTCCCCCGCCGTCAGGCGGGGGAATCGGCCACAGGGGCGACGTCGCGGTCGGTCAAACGACCGGCCCGCAAAAGGGCGTCTGTTCCAGTGACCAGGCATGGACGTCTTGATCATGACGCGTCGCCATCGGCCAACCCCTCGTCGGCATAGCGCTCGGCGATCTCGCGGAACCGGTCGGCGACGGTGAGGAAGGCGTCGACGACGTCCGGGTCGAACGCGGTGCCGGTTTGCGCCGTGATCATCTCCACCACCTTGTCGTGCGGGATCGCCGGCTTGTAAACCCGCCGCGAGATCAGGGCGTCGTAATTGTCGGCAAGCGCCATCAGCCGCCCGGCGACCGGGATCCGGTCGCCCGACAGGCCCTCGGGATAGCCCGTGCCGTCCCAGCGCTCGTGGTGCGACTGTGCGACCTCGCGCCCAAAGCGCAGGAACGACGACCGCCGGTCGCCGAGCGCGCGTTCGGCGACCGCGATCGCGTCCCGCCCGATCCGGGTGTGGCGCTGCATCCACGCGTACTCGTCGGCGCTCAGACGACCCGGCTTGCGCAGGATATGGTCCGGGATGCCGACCTTGCCGATGTCGTGCAGCGGCACCGATTTCGCCAGTTGCTCGATCGCCGTGCCGCCCAAGGTATCCCGGAACCGCGGGTGGTCGCGCAGCGCCTCGGCCAGCACCTTGACATACAACTGGGTGCGCCGGACGTGGTGGGCGGTCTCGTGGTCCCGGGTCTCGGCCAGCGACGCCATCGCGTAGATCGTCGCGTCCTGGGTCGCGACCAAATCCGCGGTCCGTTCAGCGACCAACCGGTCCAACAGCGCGATCTGATCGTGCATGAACCGGCGCGCCTCGCTCAGTTCGAGATGCGTCCCGACCCGCGCCAGCACCACCGGGGGCTCGACCGGCTTGGTCACGACGTCGGCGCCGCCGAGCGCAAGGCCGCGCACCCCGCATGCCGCCTCGGTCGCGGCGGTGAGGAAGATCACCGGCACGTCCGCCGTCGCCGGGTCCGCCTTCAGCCGTCGGCAGACCTCGTACCCGTCGATCTCCGGCACCATGACGTCAAGCAGGACCAGGTCGGGCCGCGGCGGCACCCGCATTTCGGCAAGCGCGCCGCCGCCCGTTTGCGCGGTGCGGACCCGGTGGTGATCCGTCAAGATCGCATCGATCACCCGCAGGTCGTCGGCCGACCGATCGACCACGAGAATCGTCTTGCGGGTGGTGGCCATCGACACCGGCCGTCACATCCTCCCTTCCGCTCGGTGAGCGTGCCGTGCCCGATGCGGCGGTCAGGACGCGAGACCGCCCAGGCACAGGTACTTGATCTCGACGAAGTCGTCGATCCCGTACTTCGACCCCTCGCGGCCGATCCCGGACGCTTTGACCCCGCCGAACGGCGCGACTTCGGTCGAGATGATGCCCTCGTTGATCCCGACGATGCCGTACTCGAGCCCCTCGGCGACCCGCCAGATCCGGCCGATGTCGCGGGCATAGAAATAGGCCGCCAGCCCGAAGGGCGTGTCGTTGGCCAGCCGGATCGCGTCGGCCTCGGTCGCAAACCGGATCAGGGGCGCGACCGGGCCGAAGATCTCTTCGCGCGTGCACGCCATGGTCGGATCGACGTCGGCGAGCACGGTCGGGGTGAAGAACCGGCCGCCCAGCGCATGCCGGCCGCCGCCGCTCAGCGTCCGCGCGCCCTTGGCGAGCGCGTCGGCGACCAGGCTCTCGACCTTGGCGACCGCGTCGTCGGTGATCAACGGCCCCTGTTGCGCAGTGCCGGAGCTGCCCGGTCCGACCTCGAGCGCTTCGACCGCCCGGACCAGGCGTTCGGCAAAGGCGTCGTAGACGCCGTCCTGGATCAACAGGCGGTTGGCGCACACGCAGGTCTGCCCGGCGTTGCGGTACTTCGACGCCATCGCGCCGGCGACCGCGGCGTCGAGGTCGGCGTCGTCGAACACGATGAACGGCGCGTTGCCGCCGAGTTCGAGCGAGACCTTCTTCACCGTGTCGGCGCACTGGCGCATCAGAAGCTTGCCGGTCTCGGTCGAGCCGGTGAACGACAGTTTGCGCACCCGCTCGTCACCGGTCAGCACCGCGCCGACCGCCGCCGGGTCCAAGGTGGTGACGACGTTGAGCACGCCCGCGGGCAGGCCGGCGCGCTCGGCCAGGGCGGCGAGCGCGAGCGCGGAGAGCGGCGTGTCCTCGGCCGGCTTGATCACCACCGGGCAGCCGGCCGCCAGCGCCGGGGCGCATTTGCGGGTGATCATCGCGATCGGGAAGTTCCACGGCGTGATCGCCGCGACCACCCCGATCGGCTGTTTCAGCACCACCAGCCGCTTGTCGGCGCCGTGCGACGGGATGACGTCGCCGTAGACCCTTTTTGCCTCCTCGGCGAACCACTCGACGAATGTCGCGCCATAGGCGACCTCGCCGCGGGCTTCGGCGAGCGGCTTGCCCTGTTCGGCCGTGATCAGGCGCGCCAGGTCCTCCTGGTGTTCCAGGATCAGGCGTTGCCAGGCGATCAGGGGGGCGGCGCGTGCCTTGGCAGTCCGGTCGCGCCATGCCGGCCACGCCGCGGTCGCCGCCGCGACCGCCTGGCGTGCGTCGGCGGCGCCGCAGTCGGGCACGGTGCCGAGGACGCGGTCGTCGGCCGGGTCGGTTACCGCAAACCGGCGGCCGCTCGCGGCCTCGACCCAGCGGCCGTCGATCATTGCTTGGGTGCGCAGGAGTTCGGGCGTGGAAAGGTCGATCATGCTGCGTGGTCCTTGTTGATTCCCCAACGGCCACCGGCTGACAAGCCGTCTGCGGCCGATCGGCCGTGTCAGGGGCGCTGCCCCCGACACCCCGAGAAGGGGGTTGCCCCCCTTGCCCCCCACTTAAACGGGGTCCAGGGGTCAACCCCTGGTCGGGGGGTGTCGGGGGGTGAAACCCCCTGACCTTGGCGGCGCCAGCCGCCAAAACCTCGCCCCCGGCCCCCGCGGTGCCAATCGGCCCCCATCCGGCCGCTGCGCGGCCACCATCCCCCGCTTAATACAGCGACGGCGGGGACAAAGCTCGACGTTTCGACCGACAGAGCGCCGTGGTGCAAGATTGTTGGGGGTGTCGCCCCAACGGTTAGGGCGAGACTCATAGGTTGAGGTGGCGACCCCAACATGACCAGGACGCCACATTTCATTCCAAAAAAAGGAAATCGTCCGGTTCGGCGTCAGACCGCCAGCAAGATGCGCTGCGGGTCCTCGACGCACTCCTTGACCCGGACCAGGAACGACACCGCCTCGCGGCCGTCGATGATCCGGTGGTCGTAGCTGAGCGCCAGGTACATCATCGGCCGGGCCTCGATCTTGCCGCCGACCACCATCGGGCGCTGTTGGACCTTGTGCATGCCGAGGATGCCCGACTGCGGCGGGTTCAAGATCGGTGTCGACATCAAGGAGCCGTAGACGCCGCCGTTGGTGATCGTAAAGGTGCCGCCGGTCAGTTCTTCCAACGACAACCGGCCGTCGCGCGCCTTCTTGCCGAGTTCGGCGATCTTGCCCTCGATCTCGGCAAAGCCGAGCTTGTCGGCGTCGCGCACCACCGGCACCACCAAGCCCTGCGGCGTACCGACCGCGACGCCGATGTCGTAATAGTTCTTGTAGATGATATCGGTGCCGTCGATCTCGGCATTGACCGCCGGGAAGTCCTTGAGTGCCAGGATACACGCCTTAACAAAGAAGCTCATGAAGCCAAGGCGGACGCCGTGGGTTTTCTCGAACGTTTCTTTATAGGTGTTGCGCACCGCCATCACCGCGGTCATATCGACCTCGTTGAAGGTGGTCAGCATCGCGGCGGTGTTCTGGGCGTCCTTCAGACGTTGCGCGATCCGCTGGCGCAGGCGCGACATCCGGACGACTTCCTCGCGGTCGGCGCGCGGGCGCTGGCCCGCGGTGCCGGGCTGGAACGCCGACGGCAAGGCGGCGGGCGGAGCGGCCGCAGGTGGCGGCGACGGACGCGGAGCCGGAGCCGGCGGCGGCGGTGCCGCGCGGCGCTCCAGGAAGTTGATCACGTCTTCCTTGGTCAGCCGGCCGTCCTTGCCGGTCGCCGGGACCGCGGCCGGGTCGAGCGCGTTGTCATCGACCAGTTTGCGCACCGCCGGCGACAACACGTCGTGTTGCGCGGCGGGGGCCGGCGGGGCCTCGGCGGCGCCCGGGGCCGGGGCGGGCGTGGGCGCGGAGGCCGTCGCAGCGACCTCGCCGGCGGTGAGCCGGCCGAGCACCGCGCCGACCTCGACCGTGCTGCCGGTCTCGGCCGCAATCTCGGCGAGCGTTCCGGCGACCGGAGCCGGAACCTCGAGCGTGACCTTGTCAGTCTCGAGCTCGACCAAGGTCTCGTCGGCCTTGACCGGGTCGCCGACGTTCTTCAGCCATTGGGCGACGATCGCTTCGGTGACCGATTCGCCCAGGGCCGGAACCACAATATCCGTCGCCATTGCAAGAGTGTTCCTTGACAGTGTGCGGCCTCGCGGTCGTTGTCAGGGGCAAAGCCCCCTGACCTCAAGCCAGCGCCGCTGCGACCAATTTCGCCTGCTCTTTTTGATGCCGCCGCAATGACCCGGTCGCCGGCGACGCCGCCGCCGGCCGTCCGACGTAACGCGGCCGCTTCGCCTGTAGACCCAGCCGGGCCAACACCTCTTCGATCCGTCGATCGACAAATGTCCACGCGCCCATGTTCTGCGGTTCTTCTTGGCACCACGCGACCTCGGCATTTGGATACTTATGCAACTCCTTGCCGAGCTGAGTCAGCGGGAACGGGTACAGCTGCTCGACCCGAACCAACGCGACATCGTCGTGACCACCATCCAGGCGACCCTGCTCCAGATCATAGTAGACCTTGCCGGTACACAACACCACCCGACGCACCCGGTCCGGTGGCGCCAGCGCCGGCGATCGATCGGCGAGCACCCGCTCGAATCGCGTTCCTACGTTGAATTCAGATAGAAAAGACACGCATCGCTTGTGCCGAAGCAAGGATTTCGGGGTGAACACGATCAGCGGCTTGCGCACCTTGCGGCGCATTTGGCGGCGCAGGACGTGGAAGTAGTTGGCCGGGGTCGAACAGTTGACCACCTGGAGGTTTTCCTCGGCGCACAGCTGCAGGAACCGCTCGGGCCGGGCCGAGGAATGCTCCGGCCCCTGCCCCTCATGCCCGTGGGGCAGCAGCAACACCAGCGCCGACAGCCGCAACCACTTCGATTCCGCGGAGCTCAGGAACTGATCGATGATCACCTGGGCGCCGTTGACGAAGTCGCCGAACTGCGCCTCCCACAAGACCAGGGTGTAGGGTTCCGACAGGGTGTAGCCGTACTCGAACCCGAGCACCGCGGCCTCGGACAACGGGCTGTCGTGGATTTCGATCGGCGCCTGGCGGCGCGGCCGGATGCGGTTGAGCGGGATCAGGGTTTCTTCGGTGCTCTGGTCGTGGAGCACCGCGTGGCGCTGGGAGAAGGTGCCGCGGCCGCAGTCCTGGCCGCTGAGGCGCACGGGCGTCTGCTCGACCAAAAGGGTGCCGAACGCGAGCGCCTCGGCGGTCGCCCAATCGATGCCTTCGCCGGTTTCGATCATCCGGGCGCGCGCCTCGAGCTGGCGGGCGATCTTGGGATGGACGTCGAATTCCGACGGCAGCTGGGTGATCGCGAGACCGACCTCGCGCAAACTCTCGGTGTCGACCGCGGTGTGGGCGACCGGTTCTTCTTCGCCGCGCGCGGTTTCCAGCCCGGCCCATTTGCCCTCGAGCCAGTCGGCGCGGTTGGGCACGTAGGAGTTCGCGGCTTCGAACTCGTCGTCGAGCAGGCGGAAGAAGTTCTGGCAAAAACCCTCGGCCTCGGCCTCGGTGACCACTTTCTCCTTGATCAGCTGGTCGGCATAGAGCTCCCGCGTGGTCGGCATCATCTTGATCTTGCGGTACATCACCGGCTGGGTGAACGCCGGCTCGTCGCCCTCGTTGTGGCCGTGACGGCGATAGCAGAACATGTCGATGACGACGTCTTTGTTGAACTTCTGCCGGTACTCGGTGGCGATCCGGGCGACGTGGACCACCGCTTCGGGGTCGTCGCCGTTGACGTGGAAGATCGGCGCCTGGATCGCCTTGGCGACGTCGGTCGGATAGGGGCTGGAGCGCGCGTGCAGCGGCTTGGTGGTGAAGCCGATCTGGTTGTTGATCACGAAATGGATGGTGCCGCCGATGCGGTAGCCGGGCAGTTCCGACAGCATCAGGGTCTCGCCGGCCAGGCCCTGGCCGGCGAACGCGGCGTCGCCGTGGAGCAGCATGCCGAGCACCCGGCGCCGCTCATGGTCGCCCAGGTCCTCCTGCTTGGCGCGGACCTTGCCGATCACCACCGGGTCGACCGCTTCCAAGTGCGACGGGTTCGCGGTCAGCGACAGGCGGACGTCGTTGCCGTTGAAGTTGCGGGTGCTGGAGGTGCCGAGGTGATACTTGACATCGCCCGAGCCCTGGACGTCTTCCGGATTGGCCGGGTTGCCCTGGAACTCGGCGAAGATCGCGCGGAACGGTTTGCCGAGGAAGTTGGCGAGCACGTTGAGCCGGCCGCGGTGGGCCATGCCGATCACCACGTCCTCGACGCCGAGCTGGCCGCCGCGCTTGACGATCTGCTCAAGCGCCGGGATCAGCGACTCCGCGCCCTCGAGCCCGAACCGCTTGGTGCCGGTGTATTTCAGCTGCAAGAAGCGCTCGAAGCTCTCGGCGGCGCTGAGACGGTCGAGGATCGCGCGCTTGCCGTTGACCGTGAAATCGGTCTGGTTGCGCGCGCCCTCGATCCGTTCCTGGATCCAGGCTTTTTCGTCCGACTCCTGGATGTGCATGTACTCGATGCCGATGTGCCCGCAATAGGTCGCGTGCAGGATATCGAGGATCTGGGCGAGCGTGCCGCTCTCGAGCCCCAGCGTGTAGTTGAGGAAGATCGGACGGTTGAGGTCGTTGGGGCCGAAGCCGTAGGTCGCGGGGTCGAGCTCGGGGTGATAGTCGCGCCGTTCGATCCCGAGCGGGTCGAGCTTGGCGATCAGATGGCCGCGCACCCGGAACACCCGGATCATGGTCAGCGCCCGGATGCTGTCGAGGATGCCGGCGCGGATCTGCTCCGCCGACTG
Organism: Azospirillaceae bacterium; assembly: GCA_028277115.1. GTDB lineage: Bacteria > Pseudomonadota > Alphaproteobacteria > Azospirillales > Azospirillaceae > JANQHG01. Next base: position 8,508 of record JANQHG010000081.1, on the reverse strand, counting down.
GCCGCCGAAATGGCGGACCAAGGGGCCGGGCGGCGCGAACGCGCTCGCGGGCGGCGCCGGGCCGGCGGCCGGGGTCGGGCCGACCACCTTGCCGAGGGGGGGCGCGTCCAGGATCACCGAGCTGTCGCTGGGTGCCCAGCTGGCGCCGCGCAGATCGTCGAGCACGCCCTTGGCGTCGTCGTCGAGGTCGCGGAAGAAGTCGGACCAGCTGGGATCGACCGCGTTCGGCTCGGTCAGAAAGCGGGTGTAGAGCTCGGCGATGTACGTCGCGTTGGCGCCGTACAGGAAGGAGCTGCGTTCGACCTGTGCGCTCATGGGTGCTCTCGGGTCCTGGGCGGGTCTCGCCGCCGCTTTCGGGGACGCCGTCGCCGCCCGGCCGCCGGTGCCGCGCGACGCGACCTGATCCTTCGCGCCTGCCCCCAAAGGGACCGCGGCGGCCCGGGGGGCCGGGCCGCCGCAGCCGGCCGGGTGTCAGCCGGCGAGCGCCTTCACCATGGTGCTGCCCAGGCTGGCCGGGCTGTCGGCGACCGCGATGCCGCAATCGCGCATCACCGCGATCTTGTGGTCGGCCGTGTCGGCGCCGCCCGACACCACCGCGCCGGCGTGGCCCATCCGGCGGCCCGGCGGCGCGGTGCGCCCGGCGATGAAGCCGACCAGCGGCTTCGGCTTGCGGGCCGCCTTGTAGAACTCGGCCGCCCGAACCTCGGCGTCGCCGCCGATCTCGCCGATCATGATCATGCCCTCGGTCTCGGGGTCGGCGAGGAACATCTCCAGGCAATCGACGAAGTTGGTGCCGTTGACCGGGTCGCCGCCGATGCCGATGCAGGTGGTCTGCCCGAGCCCGGCCGCGGTGGTCTGGGCGACCGCTTCATAGGTCAGCGTGCCCGAGCGCGACACGATGCCGATCGAACCGCGCTTGTGGATGTGCCCCGGCATGATGCCGATCTTGCAGGCTTCGGGCGTGATCACGCCCGGGCAGTTGGGGCCGACCAGGCGGGTCTTCGAACCCTGGAGCGCGCGCTTGACCGTCAGCATGTCGATCACCGGAATGCCTTCGGTGATGCAGACGACCAGCGGCAGTTCGGCGTCGATCGCTTCCAGGATCGCGTCGGCGGCGAACGGCGGCGGCACATAGATCACGCTGGCGTCGGCGCCGGTCGCGGCGACCGCGCCCGCGACGGTGTCGAACACCGGGAGATCAAGGTGGGTGGTGCCGCCCTTGCCCGGGGTCACGCCGCCGACCATCCTGGTGCCGTAGGCGATCGCCTGTTCGGAGTGGAAGGTGCCCTGGGCGCCCGTAAAGCCCTGACAGATCACCTTGGTCTCGGACCCGACCAGAACCGCCATTATGCCGCCTCCTTCACCGCTTTCACCACCTTCTCGGCGGCGTCGGCCAGATTGTCGGCCGCGATGATCGGCAGGCCGGACGTGCTCATGATCTTCTTGCCAAGCTCGACGTTGGTGCCTTCGAGCCGCACCACCAGCGGCACGTTGAGGCTGACCTCGCGCGCCGCCGCGACCACGCCCTCGGCGATCACGTCGCAGCGCATGATGCCGCCGAAAATGTTGACCAAAATACCTTCGCAGTGCGGGTCGGACAGGATCAGCTTGAACGCTGCGGTCACCTTCTCGCGGGTCGCGCCGCCGCCGACGTCGAGGAAGTTGGCCGGCGAGCCGCCGTACAGCTTGATGATGTCCATGGTCGCCATCGCCAAGCCGGCGCCGTTGACCATGCAGCCGATGTTGCCGTCGAGCTTGATGTAGTTGAGGTCGTGCTGCGCCGCCTCGAGCTCCGAGCGGTCCATCTCGGTCTCGTCGCGCAGGTCTTCCAGGTCCTTGTGGCGGAACAGCGCGTTGTCGTCGAAGCTGACCTTGGCGTCGAGCGCCATCACCTCGCCGCCGCCGGTGACGATCAAGGGATTGATCTCGACCAGGGCCGCGTCGAGTTCGACGAACGCGCGGTACATGCCCTGGAGAAACTTGACCGCGGCGCCGACCTGCTTGCCCTCGAGCTTGAGGCCGAACGCGATCTGGCGGGCATGGAACGGCTTCAAGCCGACCGCGGGGTCGATCGCGACCCGGATGATCTTGTCGGGGTGGGTGGCGGCGACCTCTTCGATCTCCATGCCGCCTTCGGTCGAGGCGATCACGGTGACCCGCGCGGTCGCCCGGTCGATCAGGATCGCGAGATACAGCTCACGCGCAATGTCGCAGCCTTCCTCGACATAGAGGCGGCGGACCTCCTTGCCCTCGGGGCCGGTCTGCTTGGTCACCAGGACATGTCCCAGCATCTCGCCCGCGTTGTGCTGGATCTGATCGACGGCGCGGACGATCCGGACCCCGCCCTTGCCCTCGGGGTTGTCCTTGAACCGCCCGGCACCGCGGCCGCCGGCATGGATCTGTGCCTTGACCACCCACACCGGGCCACCAAGGGTCTTGGCGACCTCGACCGCCTCGGCCGGGGTGAAGGCGACACCGCCGCGCGGCACCGCGACGCCGTACGACTTGAGCAGGCTTTTCGCCTGATACTCGTGAATGTTCATCGGGAAAACTCTCTGCCGAACGGCTGTCGCAAAACAGCCTGGACCTGACCTCAAGAGGCACTGGGCGCGAGCCAAGCGGACGGCACTTTGCCGCACCGGCGCACTCTAGCACGCACGCAGGTCGGATCAACCTGGCAGAACCGATATGGAGGAGCGCCGTCCGGCCGATCCCGGACCCTTCCGCAACGCTACGGATTGCGGACGAGGGCCCATCTGGCGGCGGCGTGTCGGTCTACCCGACCGGATTTGGTCACTCAGGCGATCGTGGAATCGCTACTTGACGCCACAGGTTATACGGAATCCGGCTGAACCGTTCCGTTTGGTCGGAGCGATGGTGCCGCAAAGCTGAACCGCCGATGTTGGGGCGATCGGCCCCCACCGGCGATGCAAACAGGCAGACCGTACCGGCCGATCGCCCCAACCTACGGATCGGTGAACAGCTTCTCACGTGCCGTTGCGACGCGAGTGCGACGCGAGATGATGTCACGCCCCCGCCTCGGCGTGGCAATGAAAGCGGATCGTGTGTTCCGGGTCGCGACCGGGCTCGATGCCGAGGCCGAGCAGACCGGTACCGGTCAGCTTGCCGGCGATCCGGTGGATCAGCATCGGCTCGCCTCCTTCGAATTGGACGAAGGTGCCGTTGGTGCTCTGATCCTTTACGATGAAGCTCCCGTCCTGGAAATAAAGCTCGGCATGGCGGCGCGACGCCCGGCGGCCGTGGACGATCAGGCTGCAGTCGCTGCCGCGCCCGACCACCAACATGCCGCCCCAGCTGTCGAGGATCAGCGTGCGCTCCTGATAGGTCAGCTCGAGCCGCTGGCCGCTCTGGCGCAACAGCCGGCCGACCATCGCCGCATCGGCCGCGGTGCCGCTCAAAGTCGCCTCAATGTCGGCCGGCGCCGCCGCCGCCTCGGTGGTCAGCGCCTGCGTCGCCGCCGCCCCTTCGGCCAGGGTGTAGCCGACCATTGGCACCGCGTCCGGCAACGCGACTTCGACCTCGTCGGGCGCGATCGCCTCGAGGCGGTCGCGCAACGCCGCCGACCGGTTGGTCTGGTCGTTGGCCTCGCGCGTGAACTCGGCGCAGGCGGCGCGCAGATCGGTCAGCGAGCGTTCGCGCCGGCGATGGTCCTCGATCCCGCTGCGCAGGACGTCGCGGAAGCCGTCAAGGTGGCCGCGCAGGTCCTGGAAATAGGTGATCAGACGCGGCTCGAGCACCGACTGGACATAGTCTTCGGCGATCGCGCGGATCACGCCGCCGCGTTCCTGGAGCGTCTTGAGCGCCGCCTCGCGGATCATGTCGATATCGACCTGGTGCAGCATCTGGTGCGAGCGCACCGCGGTGTAGCCCCAGCGGCTGCTCCGGCCCTTCCACCAGCGCCCGACCGAGCCGAGCATGCCGGCGGTCGCTTGGCGCTCGGTGCGCACGGTCATCCGCTGCGACAGCCCGACCTCGCCGATGCTCTCGTAATCGATCGCCAACCCCTCGAGCCGGGGTTGCGGGAAATGGATCACCAACTCGAAGCCGTGGTCGGCGACCCGTTGCTGGGTCTTTTCAAGCACCGGGCCGATCGCCTTGGCCAGCACATCGTGGGTCGCGGCCTCGAGCCCCTCGGCGGCGAGCGCGAAGCGGCGGCTGGTCACCCGGGCGACGTCGGTCACGATCCGCTGGATATCGTTGGCGACCCGGTTGGCGATCCGGCGTGCCGGCGCCTCGGTCTCGAACTGCAGGATCGGCTGCGCCGGATCGAAGGTCGGCGCCACCGGCGGACCCGGGGCCGGCAACAGGTCGGTCGCCGCGATCGCGGCCTCGAAATGGGACGCATCCTCGCCGCACACGGCCCGCCAGCTGTCCGCGAGCGCAGCCGGGGTGCCGGTGCGGGCGGCCGCGACGCCGCCCCAGTCGATCCGCCCGGCGGCGAAGTACCGCTGGAACCCGGTGGTCAGCAGCGCGCGGGCATCGTCGTCGAACGCCTGAAGCAGCGCCGCATAGGTGGTGACCAAATCGAACGCGCGCCGGCGCGCCGCGCCCTGCGCGCCGTCGAGCGCGTTGAGATCGATCTCGATGCCGTCGATCAGCTCGCGCAGTGAGGCCTGGTCGGCGTCGATCACGCTGCGCCTCAAGTCGAGCACCGAGGTCAGCGCTTCGGCGCAGCGGTCGATCTTTTCGATCGCCGAGTGCGCCGCGCCGATCGCGGCCCGGATCGCGCCATGCTGGACGATCTGGCGCACCGGCTCGTCGAACCGGCTGCCGGCCCACAGCTCGCGGATCGCGTCCGAGACCACCATCGCGTTGGTGATGTCGCGCCGCCAGGTCACGCCGAGGCCCTGCTTGGCGAAGTCGGCGATCCAGGGCTCGCCGTCCGACAGCTCGAGCCGGCCGTCCCGCGCCAGCTGCTGGCCGGCGCGGTTGGCGAGGTACGCGTTGCGCGCCGACACCGGGAACACCCGGGCGGCGTCGATCCGGCCCTGCAACAGGCCGCGCACGACATGGCCGCGGGTTTCCTCAACGTCGAGGCTGTTGCGGTCCTTCTGGTCGAACTTGTTGATCACCACGAACAAACGGTCGCCCGACCGCTCGACCAGCTCGAGCAAGTCGTCGCGCATCTCGGCCTCGGCCTCCGAACGCAGCTGGGTGTAATCGAGCACCGCGAGCACCGCCGAGGCACGCGCGAGCTGGTCGCGCACCACCCGGCGCAGCTGCACGCTCTGCCCGGCCTCGTTCGGCCCCGGGGTGTCGAGCAGGACCAGCCGGCCGAGCCGGTCGCCGGTCAGGCCGCGCAGGTGGTAGAACGCGACGTCGATCACCGGCAACGCGTCGAGACCGACCAGGGCGTCGTCCGGCAGCTCGACCGCGACCGACGGGTCGCGGGAAAGCCGGATCAGGTCGTTGAGCGCGCGCAGGCAGCCGAACACGTCGGCTTGCCCGTCGTAGGCGGTGCGGAACAAGGGGTCGTCGGTGCCGGCCGACAGCCGGCCGATCAACGCCTCGCCGTCGGGCTCGTTGGCGAGGTTGAGCGCGTCGATCCGGCCCGCGCGGTCGAGTTCGGCGAGCTTCGCCGCGACCGCGTCCGCCACGCCGTTCAGCACCTCGGCCGACTGTAAGGTCAGCCGCGGCGTTTCCCGGCCCGGCTCGTGGCGGATCAAGGTCGGCACGGTGGTCATCGGCTGGTTGCGGTTGGGCAACACCTCGGTGCCGACGATCGCGTTGATCGTGGTCGATTTGCCGGCCTTCATGGTGCCGACCACCGCAAGCACCATCTCCGAGCGCCGGAGTTTGGATCGTTCGTCGGTCAACAGGGCACGCCAACGGCGCGCCGCCTCGGCGTCCCAGGGGCTCGCGTCGCCGCCGTCGCCGTCGCGCGCGGGCGCGAGCAGGCCGCCGGTCGACTCGACCCGACCGATCAGCCCGGCTTGGGCGTCGATGAGCGCCAACAGCGCATCGCGCGTCTGTGACAGAGGGTCTGTCTGCAGTGCCGCGTTCATCGCAAGCCCAACCCCCAGCCGGAATCCGGTAAACTGACCCGTCGCGCGCCCCGCTTCGGCCCCGGGGATCAGCTTCCCCCGCACCGCGATTATATTCAATGCTGAATCCCGACGCGGTGGAATTGTGAACCGGTGCTGTCGCGCCGGCGCCAGACGTCGCCGGCGGGCGCGGGTCCGGGACCGCCGGGGGGGGGGCGAAGAGGAGGCATAAGAACAATGGGACGCTTCGGGATCGGACAGGGCGTGCCGCGGTGCGAGGATGAGCGTCTGGTGACCGGCCGCGGCCGCTTCACCGACGACCTCACCCTGCCGGGGCAGACCTATGCGGCGGTGGTGCGCGCGACCGAGGCGCACGCCCGGCTCGCCGGCGTCGAAACCGCGGCGGCGCGAGCCGCGCCCGGCGTTCTGGCAGTGATCACCGCCGCCGATCTTGCCGCGGCCGGGATCGGCACGCCGGGAACCCTCGCGCCGTTCCGTCAACGCGACGGCCGCCCGCCCAACCTGGTGCCGCGGTCGCTGCTGGCGGCAAACCGGGTGCGCCATGTCGGCGAGGCGGTCGCGCTGGTGGTCGCCGAGACCGCCGAGGCCGCGCGCGACGCTGCCGAGTTGGTCGAGGTCGTGCTCGACCCGCTGCCGGCGGTGGTTTGCCCGGTGGCGGCGTTGGCGCCCGGGGCGCCGGCGATTTGGGACCAGGCGCCGGGCAACCTCTGTTTCGACTGGGAGCTTGGCGACGCCGCGGCGACCGCGGCCGGCTTTGCCGCCGCCGCCCGGGTGGTCGAGCTGTCGTTCGTCAACAACCGGGTGATCGCCCACCCGCTCGAGGGCCGCGCCTGCAACGCCGTGGTGGAGCCGGCGACCGGACGGCTCACGCTCCATGTCGCGAGCCAAGGCGTCCACGGGCTGAAACGCCAGCTTGCGCGTGACATCTTCAAACGACCCGCCGACCAGATCCGGGTGGTCACCGGCGACGTCGGCGGCGGCTTCGGGATGAAGATGTTCTTGTACCCGGAGTATGTGCTGACGCTGTTCGCCGCCCGGCAGCTCGGCCGGCCGGTCAAATGGACCGCCGAGCGCAGCGAGGGGTTCCTCGCCGACACCCACGGCCGCGACCATGTCACCACAGCGGCGCTCGCGCTCGACGCGGACGGGCGCTTCCTCGCGATGCGGGTCGAGGTGGTCGCCAACCTCGGCGCGACGCTCTCGGAGTTGGGCGCGTACATCCCGACCCTGGCCGGGGCCAAGCTGCATGCCGGGGTCTATCGCACGCCGGCGATCCATCTGCGGGTGCGCGGCGCGTTCACCAACACGGCGCCGGTCGACGCCTACCGCGGCGCCGGCCGGCCGGAAGCGGCCTATTGCATCGAGCGTCTGGTCGATATCGCGGCCCGGCAACTCGGGCTCGACCCGGCCGAGCTGCGCCGGCGCAACTTCATTCCGGCCGACGCGATGCCGTACACGACGGCGCTGGGTGCGACCTATGACAGCGGCGACTTTGCACGCGTGCTCGATCTGGCGCTGGCGCGGGCCGACGCGGCCGGTTTTGCCGACCGCCGCGCCGCCGCGGCGCGGCGCGGCCGCGCGCGCGGCCTCGGGTTTGCGAGCTACATCGAGGTGTGCGGCGCCGCCGGGGCCGAGACCGCGACGCTCGAGGTCGCGGCCGACGGTCGGGTCACGGTGCTGATCGGGACCCAGAGCAACGGCCAGGGCCATGAGACCGCCTATGCCCAGGTGATCGCCGACCGGCTCGGCCTCGACCCGTCACGGGTGACGGTGGTCCAGGGCGACAGCGACCGGATCGCCACCGGCGGCGGTACCGGCGCCTCGCGGTCGATCCCGGTCGGCGCGGCGGCGATCGCCGAGGGTGCCGAGCTCCTCAAGGCCCGAATGATCGCGGCCGCGGCCGACCAGCTCGAGGCCGCCGCCACCGATCTCGCCTTCGACCCGGACCGCGGCTGCTTCACGGTGGTCGGGACCGACCGCAGTCTGAGGTGGACCGAGGTCGCGGCCGCGGCGGCGCCGGCCGACGGCGGCCCGTCGTTTCGCGAACAGGCGCGTTATTCACCGCCGGCCAGCACCTACCCGAACGGCTGCCACGTCTGCGAGCTCGAGGTCGATCCGGACACCGGCGCGGTCGAGATCCTGCGCTACACGGTGGTCGACGACTTCGGCACGGTGGTCAACCCGGAGCTGCTGGCGGGACAGGTCCACGGCGGGGTCGCCCAGGGGATCGGGCAAGCTTTGCTCGAGCGCACGGTCTACGATCCCGACACCGGTCAGCTGTTGACCGGCGCCTTCGTCGATTACGCGCTGCCGCGTGCCGACACGGTGCCGGCGATCGATTTTTCCACCGAGAACACGCCGTGCCGGACCAACGCGCTCGGCATCAAGGGCGCGGGTGAGGCCGGCGCGATCGGCGCGCCGCCGGCGGTGATCAACGCGTTGGTCGATGCGCTGGCGCCGCTCGGCGTCACCCACATCGACA
>JANQHG010000041.1 GCA_028277115.1 Azospirillaceae bacterium | reverse complement strand
TGTACTTGATTCGGACCTGCCGGACAAGTTACATCAGTTCTGTCAGCAGCGGGTCGCCGGCCTCAGGCCTGTCGGCCTTCGGTTCGAGGGTGGCGCTTTAACCCGGCCCGGGGCGGCGCGTTCAGCCGGCCAGAGGTGGCGCGTTCAGCCGGCCTGCGGTGGAGAATATTCCGGCCTGCGGCACCCATCATCGGACTACAACAGCTGGACCGGCGTGTTGACCGGCGCCTATGTCCATGACGAGGCGCCCGTCGACATCAACGGCAATCCGGTCTGGTCCAACCGAACCCGGCCGCCGGTCCAAAATGCAACGGTGTTCGGCGAGATGAGCCATGACGAGCGTACCCGGGCCGCACTCGACGGCGGGCGGTTGCTCCACGGCGATGCATTCGTGGCCGGGGTCTATGCCGACCGCGGTCTGTCGATTTCGTGGCAAGACATGCCGTTCCAGAGCGGGGTTGCCGCCCGGTTCGATTTCTCGACCCAGATGAATGTGTACGAAAACCTGATCCGACCGGTCGATCGTGCCGGTCGGGTTTATCTGGCCGCCGATTGGCTCAGTTTCTGGACCGGATGGAAGGAAGGCGCGATCCGCTCGGCGTGGCACGCGGTCGACGGCATCAACCGCCACCTGGCGACCACCGGGGTGGAGGTGCCGGCTACGGCCGGCTGATCGTCGGGGCGGGTCCGGCCCCCGGTCGCGCCGCGTTCGGGCTATCCTCGGGCGACCCCGAGGACGCCCTGTGACGCGGGAGGCACCGGGTGCCGGCATACGACCCATGCCTCAGTGACAGCCCGACCTTCGCCGACGGCTCGGCCGCGGCCGCGGCGGCCGAATTGCTGCCGCCCGCGTTCGCCGGCTGGTTTGCCCTTAAACGCTGGCAGGCCTATCCGCAACAGCTCGCGATGGTGCGGGCGGCGCGCGAGGGGCGGCATGCGCTCCTGATCGCGCCGACCGGGGCCGGCAAGACGCTTGCCGGCTTTCTTCCGAGCCTGATCGAGCTCGCCGAGCGGCCGCGGCTCGGCCTGCACACGCTCTATATCTCGCCCCTGAAGGCGCTGGCGGTCGATATCCAGCGCAACCTCGAAACGCCGGTCGCCGAGCTGCGGCTCGGCATTCGGATCGAGACCCGGACCGGCGACACGCCGCAGAACCGGCGCGAACGCCAGCGGCGCCATCCGCCCAACATGCTGATGACCACGCCGGAGAGTTTGGCGCTCTTGCTGTCCTACCCCGACGCCGTGACCATGTTCGGCGGCGTGCGCGCGGTGGTGGTCGATGAGCTGCACGCGCTGGCCGACACCAAACGCGGTGATCTGCTCGCGCTCGGGCTCGCGCGGCTTGCGCGCCTTGCGCGCCTTGCGCCCGGGTGCCGGCGGGTCGGGCTGTCGGCGACCGTCGCCGACCCGGCGCGCCTCGCCGCCTGGCTGTCGCCGACCGGGCGCGGCGACGGCGTGGTGCAGATCACCGGGCGCGCCGGCGCGGACCCCGAGATCGGGATCCTGGTCACCGAAGCCCATCTGCCGTGGGCGGGCCACATGGCGCTGCACGCGCTCGGCGAGGTTTATGCCGCGATCGCCGCTCACCGGACCACGCTGGTGTTCGTCAACACCCGGGCCCAGGCCGAGCTGGTGTTCCAGGAGTTGTGGCGGCTGAACGACGACGGGCTGGCGATCGCGCTCCACCACGGCAGCCTGGCGGTCGAGCAGCGCCGGCGGGTCGAGGCCGCGATGGCGGCCGGCCGCCTGCGCGCGGTGGTCGCGACCTCGTCGCTCGACCTCGGGGTCGATTGGGCGGCGGTCGATCTGGTGGTCCAGGTCGGCGCGCCCAAGGGCGCGAGCCGTCTGGTCCAGCGGATCGGGCGGGCCAACCATCGGCTCGATGCGCCGAGCCGGGCGCTTCTGGTGCCGGCCAACCGGTTCGAGATGCTGGAATGCCGCGCCGCGGTCGATGCCGTGCGCGCGATGAGCCTCGACGGCGACCCGCCGCGCCCGGGCGGGCTCGACGTGCTCGCCCAGCATGTGCTCGGCGTCGCCTGCCACGACGCGTTTCAGCCGGACGCCCTGTTCGCCGAGGTGACGGCGGCCGCGCCCTACGCCGCGTTGACCCGGCGCGATTTCGACGATGTCGTCGCGTTCGTTGCGACCGGCGGCTATGCGCTCAAGGCCGATGACCGGTTCCGGCGGCTCAAGCCCCGGGACGACGGGCGGCTCGAGATCGCCGGCCCCGGCATCGCGCGGCAGTACCGGATGAACGTCGGTACGATCGTCCAAGAGGTCATGGTCAAGGTCCGCCTCAACCGCGGGCCGATCCTGGGCGAGATCGAAGAGTATTTCTTCCAGGGCCTGCGCCCGGGCGACACCTTCATCTTTGCCGGTCAGCTGCTTCGCTTCGTGGCCTTGCGCGAGACCGAGGCGGTCGTCGCCCGCGGCCGCGGCGGCACCGGCGAACCCCAGGTTCCGGCCTATGCCGGCGGCCGGTTGCCGCTGACCACCCATCTCGCCGACCGGGTGCGCGCGCTGCTCGCCGAGCCGGGGGCCTGGACCAGCCTACCCGAGGCCGTGCGCGGGTGGCTCGACCTGCAACGTGCGCGCTCGGTCCTGCCCGCGGCCGACGGGCTGTTGGTCGAGACCTTCCCGCGCGGTGGCAAGGCGTTCCTGGTCGCCTATTGCTTCGAGGGCCGCAACGCCCACCAGACGCTCGGCATGCTGCTGACGCGCCGGATGGAGCGCGCCGGGCTGGGGCCGCTCGGCTTCGTTGCGACCGACTATGTGATCGCCGCTTGGGCCTTGCGCGCGCCCGACACCGCGACGGTCGAGGTGTTGTTCGACCAGGACATGCTCGGCGACGATCTCGAGGAATGGATGGCGGAGTCGAGCCTGCTCCGCCGGACCTTCCGCCAGGCCGCGGTGATCGCCGGGCTGATCGAGCGCCACCATCCCGGCCAGAAGAAGACCAACCGCCAGGTCACCTTCAACGCCGACCTGATCTACGATGTTTTGCGCAAACACGACCCGGGGCACATCCTGTTGCGCGCGACCCGGGCCGATGCGGCCGGCGGGTTGACCGACGTGCGCCGGTTGGCGGACATGCTGGCGCGGGTGCGCGGGCGGATCATTCACCGGGCGCTCGACCGAATTTCGCCCTTGGCGGTGCCGGTGATCGTTGAGGTCGGGCGCGAGCAGGTCTATGGGGCGGCGATGGACGAGTTGTTGGAGGAGGCGGCTGCGGCGTTGGTTGCCGAGGTGGCGGGGTGAGGGGTGGGGCGGCGTCGGCGGTTTGGGGGCTTCGCCCCCAAGGTCAGGGGGTTTCACCCCCCGACACCCCCCGACCAGGGGTTGCCCGCTGGACCTCATTTGTGGGGTCAAGGGGGCAGCGCCCCCCGCCACGGCCGTCAGGCCGAACGCCGGTGCCCTCAGCCGAGCCGCGACCACAGCCGGCGGCCGCCGCGGCTGCGGATGGAGCCGCGGACCAGCGGCATCACCTGCTCGCGCCAGCGCCGGCCGTTGAAGATGCCGAAATGGCCGACATCGGGCTGGACATGGTGCAGCCGGCGGTGCGGCGGGATGTTGACGCACAGATCGTGCGCCGCCCGGGTCTGGCCGGGGGCCGAAATGTCGTCGCGTTCGCCCTCGATCGTCAACAGCGCGGTCTGGCGGATCGCCGCCGGATCGACCCGGCGGCCGCGCCAGTCGAAGGTGCCCCCGGCCAGCTCGAAACGCTGGAACACCCGCTCGACCGTGTCCAGGTAGAACTCCGCCGGCAGGTCCATCACCGACAGGTATTCGTCGTAAAACCGGCGGTGTGCCTCCGCCGAGTCGCCGTCGCCCTCGATCAGATGCTTGAAGAAGCCGATGTGGGCGCCGATGTGGCGGTCGAGGTTCATCGACATGAACCCCGACAATTGCAGAAACCCCGGGAACACCCGGCGGAACGCGCCCGGGTAGTAGAACGGCACCTGGGTGATCGCGACCTGCTCGAACCAGGCGCGCGATTGCGCGGCGGCGAGCAGATTGGGCCCGGTCGGGTTGACCCGGGCGTCGATCGGGCCGCCCATCAGGATCAGGCTCGCCGGCTGGCAGGGGTCGTCGTCCGCCGCCAACAGCGCGGTCGCCGCCAACGCCGGCACCGACGGCTGGCACACCGCCAGGACGCTGGTGCCGGGGCCGAGGGTGCGCAGCATCTCGACCAGGTAGGCGATATAGTCGTCGAGGCCGAACGGCCCGTTCGCGATCGGCACCCGGCGGGCATCGACCCAATCGGTGATCAGGACGTCGTGGGCGGGCAACAGCGCGGCGACGGTGTCGCGCAGCAGGGTCGCGTGGTGGCCCGACATCGGCGCGACGATCAAGATCCGCGGGTCGCGGAGGTTGGCGCCGGTCGCCTCGCGGCGGAACCGGCGCAACTCGCAGAACGGCCAGCGCGCCACCACCTCTTCGCTGACCGCGACCGGGCGGCCGCGCACCGTCGTTTCGGTCAGGCCGAACGCCGGCTTGTCGTAGCGGCCGGTGACCCGCGCGACCATCTCGGCGCTGGCGGCGGCAGCGCGCCCGAACGCCGTCCCGCCGCCCGGCATCCACGGGTGGCTGAACGCCGTCCGGGTCGCCTCGGCCCATACTTGCACCGGCGCCAACGCCGCCCGTTGCAGTTCATAGAGCTGATACAGCACCGCTGCCCTCCGCCGCGCGGAGCCCCATGCCCGGGCTCCGCCTTTCGGTCGATACCCATTGGACAGTATGCCGCAGGGTCCCCCTGCCTGCCCGAAACCGTGGCCCGACGCAACTGGCGGGGTTGCCGGGGTGGTGCGATTGGTGGCGACCCTGGCGCCGTGGGCACACCCGATTGCGTGAACGCCGGCCCATGGGCTATCAGATCGGTATCGGCTGATCGGCGCCTGCCGGTCGCCCCGCACACATACACACGGGCCGGCCTCTCCCAAGGATCACTCCCCATGCAGTTCACGCCTCGCGTCAAAGAAATTTTGTCCTATTACGAAAGCGACACCCCGGGCACCAAGGCGAACCTGGCGCGCATCCTGACCCATGGTCGGTTGGGCGGCACCGGCAAGATGGTGATCCTGCCGGTCGATCAGGGGTTCGAGCACGGGCCCGCGCGCAGCTTCGCGCCCAACCCGGGCGGCTATGACCCGCATTATCATTATCAGTTGGCGATCGATGCCGGTTTGAACGCCTTTGCCGCGCCGCTCGGCCTGCTCGAGGCCGGGGCCGCGACCTTTGCCGGCCAGGTGCCGACGATCTTGAAACTGAACAGCGCCAACAGCCTGTCGCGGATCAAGGATGCGCCGGACCAGGCGGTCACCGGGTCGGTCGACGACGCGCTGCGGCTCGGCTGCGCGGCGATCGGCTTTACGATCTATCCCGGCTCGGACGTCATGTACGACCAGATGGAAGAAATCCGCGACCTGGCCGAAGAAGCCAAGCAGGTCGGGCTCGCGGTCGTCGTTTGGTCGTACCCGCGCGGCGGCACTTTGTCGAAAGACGGCGAGACCGCGATCGACATCGTCGCCTATGCCGCGCACATGGCGGCGCTGTTGGGCGCCCACATCATCAAGGTCAAGCTGCCGTCGGCGCACTTGGAGAACGGCGACGCCAAGAAGGTCTACGAGGCGCGCGAGGTCGCGATCGCGAGCCAGGCCGAGCGGGTGCGCCACGTCATGCAGTCTGCGTTCAACGGGCGGCGGCTGGTGGTGTTCTCGGGTGGTGCCGCCAAGGGCGCGGACAGCGTCTACGACGACGCGACCGCGATCCGCGACGGCGGCGGCAACGGCTCGATCATCGGGCGCAACAGCTTCCAGCGGCCGCGCGACGAGGCGTTGGCCTTGCTCGACCGGATCATCCGCATCTACTTGAATGAAGCCTGAAGCCGGCTGTCGGCTCTATCTGGTGACGCCGCCGGCGCTCGACCCGGCGGCGTTCGCGCCGGTCCTGGCGTCCGCGCTCGACGCCGGCGACGTCGCCTGCGTGCAGTTGCGCCTGAAGGCGCCGGACGGGGGCCCGTGCGCCGACGACCCGGTGCGGCGGGCGTGCGACGCCTTGCGGCCGGTGGCGGCGGCGCGCGACGTCGCCTTTCTGCTCAATGATCGTCCCGACCTTGCCGCGGCGACCGGCTGCGACGGGGTGCACATCGGGCAGTCGGACGCGACCTATCAGGCCGCGCGCGCCGCGGTCGGGGCCGAGCGCACGGTCGGGGTGACCTGTCATGACAGCCGCCATCTGGCGATGGTGGCGGCCGAGGCGGGAGCCGACTATGTCGCGTTCGGCAGCTTTTTTCCGACCACGACCAAGCCGTCAGCCTATCGGCCGGACCCTTTGTTGCTGACTTGGTGGTCGAGTTTGTTCGAGGTGCCGTGCGTGGCGATCGGCGGGATCACGCCGGAGAATTGCGGGCCGCTGGTCCATGCCGGGGCGGATTTTCTGGCGGTGGTGACGGCGGTTTGGGCCCATCCCGACGGGCCGGCGGCGGCGGTGCGGGCGTTTGAGGCCGCGATTGCGGTGGCGTCGGCCGAGCGGGGCGAGGAACCGCCGGATCCTTTTGCATAGAGTTTCTTGCGTAGAGTTTCGGCCTTCGGCCGATGTCAGGGGCGCTGCCCCCCCTTGAAGGGGCTCGCCCCCTTGACCCCACTC
>JANQHG010000028.1 GCA_028277115.1 Azospirillaceae bacterium | reverse complement strand
CACCAGCAAGCCGGTGTGATGGAGGCCGGGGACGTCGCTTTGGTCGTCAGCTTCAAGCCTTACGCGCCCGATACGGTCGACGTGGCGCGTCAGGCCGTGTGCGACCGCCAAGGGCGAGCCGGCCGCGGTCGCCGCGAGCGCGGTGCCCTATCTGGCGTTGTTCGGCACGGTCGCGGGCGGCGCGATGATGGCGCGGGCGGCGCTCGCGGCGCTCGACGCTCTGGCGGCGCCGGGCGCCGACGCGACCTTCCTTGAGGCCAAGGTGATCTCGGCGCGGTTTTATGCCGAGCACTATCTACCGCGCGCCGAGGGGCTTGCGACCACGGTGGTCGACGGCTGGCGCACCGTGGTCGCGGTCGCCGACGATCAGCTTTGACGAGACACCGATGCGGGCTGCGAGGATTTTGGGGCGCAGCCCCCAAGGTCAGGGGGCAGGGGCCCCCTTCCCACCGACCAGGAGTTGCCCCCTGGACCCCATTAAACGGGGGTCAAGGGGGGTGCCCCCCCTTGCGGGGGTCGAGGGGGCAGCGCCCCCCGCACGGCCGTGAGGCCGAACCCGCCGCCGCCGGCGAGTCTCGTCCAGGGTGGGTCGGCGGCCCAACGCGGCCGGGCCGACATCTATAGCCGCAACATTGTGCCCGCGCGCCACGAAAACTCTTTTGCAGTGGGGATAGGCTCATTGGTCGAGGAGCGGGGTAACTTCCGCACAGTTCCGTCCATGGGCTTTGCTCCGATAAAGCGCCTCGTCGGCTGCCGCTAGAATGGAATCCACAGCCCCGAACGTCCGCTTGATCTCCAGATTGCGTGTCCGTAGTGCGTTTTGCGCGCGGACGGTCGCCCGCACCCGCCGTGCGGGCGACCCGTCTACTCGGCACCGAGCGCCTCGCCGTCGGGGTCGGGGGCGCCGATCATCGCGGTCGCGACCAGGCCCGCGTTGGCGCGCACCTTCGCCTCGATCGCGGCGGCGGCGTCCGGGTTGCCGCGCAGGTACGCCTTGGCGTTCTCCCGCCCCTGGCCGATCCGGGTGCCGTCGTAGGAGTACCAGGCCCCCGACTTTTCAACCACGCCCGCCTGCTGGCCGAGGTCGAGCAGTTCGCCGACCTTGGAGACCCCCTCGCCGTACATGATGTCGAACTCGACCACCCGGAACGGCGGCGCCATCTTGTTCTTGACCACCTTGACCCGGGTCTGGTTGCCGACCACGGTGTCGCGGTCCTTGATCGCCCCGATCCGGCGAATCTCCATGCGCACCGACGCGTAAAACTTGAGCGCGTTGCCGCCGGTCGTGGTCTCCGGGTTGCCGAACATCACCCCGATCTTCAGCCGGATCTGGTTAATGAAGATCACCATGCAGCGCGAGCGCGCGATCGATGCGGTCAGCTTGCGCAAGGCCTGGCTCATCAGGCGCGCCTGCAACCCGACATGGCTGTCGCCCATCTCGCCCTCGAGCTCGGCGCGCGGCACCAAGGCCGCGACGCTGTCGACCACCAAAACGTCGATCGCGCCCGAGCGCACCAGGGTGTCGGCGATTTCAAGCGCCTGCTCGCCGGCGTCGGGCTGCGAGATCAGCAACTCGTCGATATCGACCCCAAGCTTGCGCGCATAGCTCGGGTCAAGCGCGTGCTCGGCATCGATGAACGCGCACGTGCCGCCGCCGCGCTGGGCCTCCGCGATCGCATGCAGCGCAAGCGTGGTCTTGCCGGAACTCTCGGGCCCGAAAATCTCAACGATCCGGCCGCGCGGCAGGCCGCCGATGCCAAGCGCGATGTCGAGCCCAAGCGAGCCGGTCGACACCACCTCGGTCTCGACCGCGGTCTCGCGCGCGCCCAGCTTCATCACCGACCCCTTGCCGAACGCCCGTTCGATCTGGGAGAGCGCCGCGTCGAGAGCTTTTTGTTTGTCCATCGGGTCTTTTTCTACCAAGCGCAATGATGCCGCAGACATCGGTCCGCCCCCCGCTTTGTCGCACAGCCGCGGGTGCCGACGCAACCGACCACCCGACGGCGGCCATTGTACACGATCTGTTCACGACGGCAAGGGGGAATTCATGAAATGTTCTCGTCGTCCACCCCTGCGCCCTGGCGGTGCCGTGCGGTGTCCTGCAAGACTTCCTTCACTTTGGTCGCGAGCTGTTTTAGGGTGAATGGTTTGGGCAGGTAGTGGATCGTGCCGAGCCGGGCGAGCTGGTCGCGGAACCGGTCTTCGGAATAGCCGGAGATGCAGATCACCTTGAGCGACGGCCGCTCGGCCAGGACATGGCGGATCAGGCTCGGGCCGTCCATCCCCGGCATCACGATATCGGTGATCATGAGATCGACCGCCCCGTCGACCGTTGCGAGCTGCGCCAGCGCCTCGTCGCCGCTTTTCGCCTCGAGCACCCGGTAGCCCTTGTTGGCGAGGGCGCGGGCGCCGAACACCCGGACCGGGTCTTCGTCCTCGACCAAAAGCAAGGTCTCGCTGCCGGTCAGATCGGTGAACGGGCGGTCGCGCGGCACCGGCTTGGGCTCGGCGGCCGGGGGCGCCGGGTCGCTCGCGGCCGGTGCCTCGGGCGCGTGCGGCAACAAGACCGTGAAGGTCGCGCCCCGGCCGGGCGCGCTGTCGACCAGGAGATAGCCGCCGCTCTGGTGGACGATGCCGTAAACGGTCGACAGCCCGAGCCCGGTGCCCGACCCGACCTCCTTGGTCGAAAAGAACGGCTCGAAGATGCGTTGCAGGTTGGCGGCCGGGATGCCGACCCCGGTATCGATCACCTCGATCGCGGTGTAGCTGCCCGCCGGCACGGTTTCCTGGTCGCGGGCCAGCGGCTCGGCCAGCCGCCGGTTCGAGGTCGCGATGGTCAGTCGGCCCCCGCGCGGCATCGCGTCGCGGGCATTGACCGCGAGATTGATGATCACCTGTTCCAATTGGCCGCGATCGCCCTGGACCGGCCCGAGGTCGCGGCCGTGGACCATCTTGAGCTCGATGTTCTCGCCGATCAGGCGGTGCAACAGGTTGGACAGCTCCGACAGGATGTCGGTCAGATCAACCACCTGGGGGCGCAGGGTCTGCTGGCGGGAAAACGCCAACAATTGCCGGATCAGATTGGCCGCCCGGTTGGCGTTCTGCTTAATCTGCATCAAATCGGCGAACGATCGGTCCCCCGGCTTGTGGCGCAGCAGCAGGAGATCGCAAAACCCCAACATCGCGGTCAAAAGATTATTGAAATCATGGGCGATCCCGCCGGCAAGTTGTCCAACCGCCTGCATCTTTTGCGACTGCGCGAATTGGGTCTCCAGGTTCTTGCGCTCCGTCAAGTCGAGGAAGTGCAAGATCAACCCTGTGTTGCGCCCGGCGCCGTCGGGGTGGCTGGCAAAGCGCCGGGCATAGACCTGGACCACCAGGGCCTGGCGGCCGCGCACTTGGATCTCGAGCGGCCGGATTTCGCCGTCGCCCGCGGCGATCTCGTCGAGATGGGCGATCAGCCGGCTGCGATCCTCGACCAAGCACAGACTGACGATCGGCCGGCCGAGCAGCTCTGCCACCTGCAGCCCGGTTATCCGCAACAAGGCCTGGTTGCATTCGGCGATCCGGCCGTCGCCGTCGACCAGGGCAATGCCGATCGGCGCGTCTTCGAAAAAGCGGTGAAACCGCGCCTCGGCTTGGCGCAGGGCGTCGCGCCACCGCCGGTCGCGCCGCCGGTCGGTTAACAGCGTGTGCGTGCGCACGGTCCGGCGGTCCGGGCCGATCGTGACGTCATGGATGACGTCGGCCGGGATCTGCACGCCCGAGGCGCCGCGCAGCACGATCTCGCCCCGTTGGCTGGTGCCGCCCTCGGGCGCGATCAGATATGGGGCGGTCCCCGGCACCGGCGGGTCGGCCAAACAGTCGTGCAACTGCCAACCGTCGTCGATCAGCTCGTCCGGGGTGAGACCGAGCCACCGCGCGAAGGTCCGGTTGGCGAACACGAACCGGCCGGTTTCATCGACCGAGACCACACCGATCGGGGCCTTGTCGAGGAAGTCGCCTGCGGTCGCCTGGTCGGCGGTCATCGTCTCGAGGAAGCGGTGGTCGGCGGAGACCTCGCCGAGCCGCCACAAGATCGCATCGAGCCGCCGCGCCGCCGGTCGGGCGGTCAGCGCCCGCGCTTCGAGGCGCAGCCATGCCGCGCCGCCGTCGCGCTCGACGACCTCGAAGTCGCGCACCGCCACCCCGTCGGCGCAGCAGGCCCGAGCGAGCCCGTCTGCGACCGCCCCGTCGACCACGCCCAGGAACCGTGCGCCGGCGTCGTCGGGCGTGCCGAACCGGTCGATCAGGCGGCCGAGCGCGCTGGTCGCGATCACCAACCGTCCGTCGGGATCGGTGACCGCAGCCCCCGCCGGGCCGACATCGAGCGCCGCGGCGACCCGCGCCGCATCGGCCTCGCGCAGCCGCAACGCCACCGTCGCGACACCGATCACCGCCGCCACCGGCGCCAACACCGCCCCGAGCGGGACCGCGCCGACCCACCAAAGCCCCGGCCCGAGCACGGCGCAGCCGAACAGCCCGGCGAGCCCGAGCCGCCGCGCCGCCGCCGTCCGCCCCCAGGCGCGCACACCCGCGATCGGACGCCGGATCCAAGGTGCCCAAACGCGCCTGATGCCAGGGTCACCCGGCATGCGCGCGGCCCCTCAACCGATAGACATAACTGATGATTTCGGCGACCGCGCGGTAGTGGTCCGGCGGGATCTCCTGGTCGATCTCGCACGCATCATGGAGTGCACGCGCCAGCGGCGGGTTTTCGATGATCGGCACGTCATGCTCCTCGGCGACCCGACGGATATTGAGCGCGATCTGGTCGATCCCCTTGGCGACCACCACCGGTGCCGCCGCCGACCCCGCCTCGTAGGCAAGCGCGACCGCGTAATGGGTCGGGTTGGTGACCACCACGTCCGCCTTGGGCACCGCCGCCATGATGCGTTGGCGTGCCTTTTCGATCCGAAGCTGGCGCAGCCGGCCTTTGACCACCGGATCGCCCTCGGCCTGCTTGTGTTCGTCCTTGACCTCCTGCTTGGTCATCCGCAGTTTCTTGGTGTAATTGTAACTTTGGTACATGTAGTCGATGACCGCAACGATCAGCATGATAATCAATACGATGATCAAGAGCAGGACTGCGCGT
The DNA here is from genome assembly GCA_028277115.1 of Azospirillaceae bacterium. Lineage (GTDB taxonomy): Bacteria > Pseudomonadota > Alphaproteobacteria > Azospirillales > Azospirillaceae > JANQHG01. The sequence goes on along the minus strand of JANQHG010000028.1, from coordinate 10,884 downwards.
TCGTACATAACCTGCAGCATGTGCCGGATGTTGGTGCCGGTAAACTCCTGGATCCGGTCCATGACCGGCCACAGCACGAGGACTGCGGCGACTGCGATCACCAACAGTTTGGCAATCGATTTCGCCAACTCGACCAGCTGGGACACCGACCCGAAGGTCTTTTGAAAACCCGCAATCGGGTTCAGCTGGTCGAGCTTCGGCTGGAGTGTTTTCAAGGTGACGTGAAAGCCGATTTGACCGACCGTCGCGATCACGCCGAGCACCATGAACAGGACCAGCGGCATCCACACCGCGCCGAGAAAATCGCCGATCACCCCGATCATCACCTCACGCAGCTCCCAGCCGGCGACCGGGATGCGATGCGACTCGGAGATATAGGACGACAGCCGGACCATCAGATCAGGCCCGACCCAGGGCATGATCACCCCGATCACGACCAGGATGCCGGCCAGGCTGGCCCAGGTCTGGATCTCCCGGCTCTGGGCGAACTGGCCTTCTTCCTCGGCCTTCTGGATGCGTTTTTGGGTCGGCTCCTCGGTTTTGGACGCCTCGTCCTGTTGTTCGGACATTCGCGCTGCTCCGCTTGCCCGTGACCGGTCTTGGGTCGAGGGGGCGCCGACGTCGGCGGGCTCGCGTCCGGCGCGGACAGGTGCTATCTCGCGGTCAGGGCCGCCACGACCACACCGTCAGCCCCGGCGCCCGTCCCCCCGTCCGCTCGACCATGGGCCCGCCAAGGGTGGCCGGGCCGAGGAGCCATCATGCAGGATGTCCTGGCAAAACTCGATGACATGCGGATCGGCGCCCGCCTCGGCGGCGGCCAGCGCCGGATCGACGGCCAGCACGCCAAAGGCAAGCTGACCGCGCGCGAACGCATCGAGTTGCTGGTCGACGAAGGCTCGTTCGAAGAATGGGACATGTTCGTCGAACATCGCTGCAATGATTTCGGCATGGAGCGCCAGAAAATCCCGGGTGACGGCGTCGTCACCGGCCACGGCACGATCAACGGCCGCGCGGTGTTCCTGTTCAGCCAGGACTTCACCGTGTTCGGCGGCTCGCTGTCGGAGGCGCATGCCGAGAAAATCTGTAAGGTGATGGACCAGGCGATCAAGGTCGGCGCACCGGTGATCGGCTTGAACGACAGCGGCGGCGCGCGCATTCAGGAAGGGGTCGCCTCGCTCGGCGGCTATGCCGACGTGTTCCTGCGCAACGTGCTCGCGTCCGGCCGGGTGCCGCAGATCTCGCTGATCATGGGGCCGTGCGCCGGCGGGGCGGTCTATTCGCCGGCGATGACCGATTTCATCTTCATGGTCAAAGACACCTCGTACATGTTCGTTACCGGGCCCGAGGTCCTAAGGACGGTGACCCACGAGGTGGTGACTGCCGAGGAACTCGGCGGTGCGGTCACCCACGCCACCCGGTCGGGCGTCGCCGATCGCGCGTTCGACCATGACGTCGATGCCCTGCGCCAGCTCCGGCGGTTCATGGACTTCCTGCCGTTCTCCCAGCGCGAGAAACCGCCGGTGCGCACCTGCATCGATCCGGTCAACCGCTACGATTACTCGCTCGACACCCTGGTGCCGCAAAACCCGAACAAGCCCTACGACATGAAGGAGCTGATCACCAAAGTGGTCGATGAGGGCGACTTCTTCGAACTCAAGCCCGACCATGCGCGCAACATCATCGTCGGGTTCGGGCGGATGAACGGGTCTACCGTCGGGATCGTCGCCAACCAGCCGATCGTGCTCGCCGGCTGTCTCGACATCGACAGCTCGGTCAAGGCGGCGCGGTTCGTGCGCTTTTGCGACTGCTTCAACATCCCGATCGTCACCTTCGTCGATGTTCCGGGGTTCCTGCCCGGCACTGCCCAGGAGTATGGCGGGATCATCAAGCACGGTGCCAAACTCCTGTTCGCCTATGCCGAGGCGACCGTGCCCAAGGTCACGGTGATCACCCGCAAGGCCTATGGCGGCGCCTACGACGTGATGTCGTCGAAACATCTGCGCGGCGACGTCAACTTCGCCTGGCCGTCGGCCGAGATCGCGGTGATGGGGCCAAAAGGCGCGGTCGAGATCATCTTCCGCAGCGACGCCCAAGACCCGGGCAAGCTCGAACAACGGACCGAAGAGTACCGACAGAAGTTCGCCAACCCGTTCGTCGCCGGCTCGCGCGGCTATATTGACGACGTAATCTTTCCATCTGGTACCCGCAAGCGGGTGTGTCGGGCGCTTGCGATGCTGCGTAACAAACAGCTTGAGAATCCGCCCAAGAAGCACGACAACATTCCGCTTTAATGAGAAACAGACGGGTGGTGCGGCAAGATTTCCGTCCCCCGCCTTCAGGTGGGGGAAGCGACTGTGCTCACGCAGCGAAGCGGTAGCACGGAGATACAAGGTACCCGCGTAGCGGGCGGCGGGGGCAGCGCCCCTGACAACGGCCGCAAGGCCGCATCCGGCGTTTCAGCCAGGACCCAAACTCCGTCGCGCGAGGACTGACAGACATGGCGCCTGACGGCGATGCCCCCCCGACGCCGGGGTCGGTCGAGGAGCTCAAGGCCTCGATCCTGCGCAATCTCGTCTACGCGGTCGGCAAGGACCAGGCGGCGGCCCAGCCGCGCGACTGGTTCCACGCCCTGGCGCGCTCGGTGCGCGACCACGGCATCGCGTCGTGGATGGAAACCACCCGCGCGATCTATTCCCAAGACACCAAGCGGGTCTATTACCTGTCGCTCGAGTTCCTGCTCGGGCGGTTGCTCGGCACCAGCCTGATCAAGCTTGGCCTGACCGCGGCCTATCGCCGGGCCCTGGCCGAACTCGGCCAGTCGCTCGACGAGTTGATCGAGATCGAACCCGACGCCGCACTCGGCAACGGCGGGCTCGGGCGACTGGCCGCCTGCTATCTCGGCAGCATGGCGTCGCTCGGCCTGCCGGGCTACGGCTACGGCATCCGCTACAATTTCGGCTTGTTCGAGCAGCGGTTCGAGGACGGCTGGCAGGTCGAAGAGCCGGAGCAATGGCTGCGCTATGGCAATCCGTGGGAGTTTCCGCGCGCCGAAGTGCTCTACCCGATCCGCTTCTACGGCCGGGTCGAGGCGGTGCGCGGCGACGACCGCCGGCGATCCTATCGCTGGGTCGGCGGCGACCAGGTTTACGCGATGGCGTACGACACGCCGCTGCTCGGTGCCGCCGGTGGGGTCACCAACACGCTCCGGCTGTGGTCGGCGCAGGCGACACGCAGCGTCGACCTCTCGCTGTTCCACTCCGGCGACTACTTGCGCGCGGTCGAGCACAAGGTGTTGTCGGAGACCTTGAACCAGGTGCTCTACCCGAACGATTCAACCCCGGCCGGGCGCGAGTTGCGTTTGAAACAGGAGTATTTTTTTACCAGCGCCTCACTCCAGGACATCTTACGCCGGTTCGTCCAACACCATACCGACCTGACCCGGCTGCCCGACCGGGTCGCGATCCAGCTGAACGACACCCACCCGGCGATCGGGATCGCCGAGATGATGCGGCTATTGGTCGACGGCCACGGGGTCAGGTGGGAGGCGGCGTGGGAGCTGACCCGCCACTGCTTTGCCTACACCAACCACACCCTGTTGCCCGAGGCGCTCGAGACCTGGCCGGTCGGCCTGATCGAGCGGCTGCTGCCCCGGCACATGCAGATCATCTACGACATCAACGCCCAGGTCCTCCAAGGCTCGGCTGCCCACCGCACCGGCGACATCGGCCGGGTCGCCCGCCTGTCGCTGATCGACGAGCACGGCGAGCGCGCGGTCCGGATGGCGAACCTGGCGTTCATCGGCTCGCACAAGGTCAACGGCGTCTCACGCCTGCACACCGAGTTGATGAAATCGACCGTGTTTGCCGATCTCCACGCCGAGTTCCCGGACCGCATCCTCAACCAGACCAACGGGATCACGCCGCGGCGCTGGTTGATCGAATCGAACCCGGCGCTGAGTGACCTGATCACGGCGTCGATCGGCACCGGTTGGATGCGCGATCTGAGCGAGCTCACGCGCCTCGAGCCCAAGATCGCCGACCCCGGGTTCCGCGACGCCTATGCCGCCGCCAAGCTGGCCAATAAACGCCGGCTCGCCGACTTCATCCGCCGCGAGGCCGAAATCGAGGTCGAGAGCGCGGCGCTGTTCGACGTCCAGATCAAGCGCATCCACGAGTACAAGCGCCAGTTGTTGAACCTGTTGCAGGCGGTCGCGCTCTACAACGACATGCGCGCCAACCCGCACCGCGGCTGGACCCCGGTGGTCAAGGTCTTCGCCGGCAAGGCGGCGCCCGGCTATGAGATGGCAAAGCTGATCATCAAGCTGATCAACGACGTCGCGCGGGTGGTCAACACCGACCCCGCGGTCCGTGACCTGCTGAAGATCGTGTTCTTGCCCAATTATTCGGTCAGCGCCGCCCAGGTGATCATGCCGGCGGCCGATCTGTCGGAACAAATCTCGACCGCGGGCATGGAGGCGTCGGGGACCGGTAACATGAAACTCGCGCTTAACGGCGCGATCACGCTCGGCACGCTCGATGGCGCCAATGTCGAGATCCGCGAGGCGGTCGGTCCGGACAACGTCATCATCTTCGGGCTGACCGCGGACGAGGCGCACCGGCTCCGCGCCGCCGGTTGCGATGCGCGCGCGATCATCGCCGCCGATCCGGCGTTGCGCCAGGCGCTCGACATGATCGGATCCGGCACCTTTTCGCCGGACGACGTCGACCGCTTCAAGCCGGTGGTCGCAAGCCTGGCAGACCATGGCGACCGCTTCCTGGTCACCGCCGATTTTGCGGCCTATCGCGCCGCGTTCGACCGGGCGGTCGCGCTCTACCGCGACCGCGACGCCTGGATCACCCGGACCGCGACCAACACGGCCCGGATGGGCTGGTTCTCGAGCGACCGCGCGGTCGCGGGCTACGCGCGCGAGATCTGGGGTGTTACGCCGCTCGGCCCCCATTCCGCTGCCCCGATCGCCTAAGCCCGCGGATCGCCCGATCGGCCCGGCCCCCCGGGGCGCGGACGGGCGCGCCGACCGCCGACCCGGGTAGCTGCGGCGCAGCGACTCAAAGGCCCGGATCGGCGCCGCGGACACCGCCGAGCCGGCACGACTGGCGACATTTCGGCCTTACTGCAGCGCAAAAATCGGCGGTGCTGCGGCACTTGATCCAGATCAATGCGCGCCGGCAGGTGCGGCTCTAGAACGCGTGATCATTGGCGGTATCAACGATTAGGTTACGTCTTTCCGACTAGACTGGCGTCAAGTCGCCGACCGGAGCGTCCGGCAGCGGTCTGACCGGGGCCGGCGACGCCAGACCCCCGGACGGGCATCAAGTCCGGGGCACGGCAAAGGGGTGGTGCCGGGCACCGGCACCAGAGGGCAGCGGATGAGCAGAATACCTGTGGTCTCGATCGCGGTGGGGCTGGTGGCGATGGGTCTGTTGAGCGGCCCGACCGTGCCCGAAGCGTTGCAGGTGTGCACCTCCTCGCCCGCCCTGGCGCTGGGACCGACCACCACGACCGCGACAAACGCGTCTGGCGCCGCGGACCCGCGGCCGCGGGAGTTGATCGGGGCGATTGCGTTCGACATCGCGCAGTTCGAGCCGACCGGGGTTGCCGGTGCATGGCACGGCTGCCTCGATCGGCTGACGGCCGGGATCGAGGGGCGCTGGCACGCGGTGGTCGCGGTGGCCGAGCAGCATGGGATCGCGATCGCAGCACCGGCGTTGGTGAGCGAACTGGCCGCGGCGATCCGTTTGGTCAGCACGGCGGCCACGCCGCCACGGCGGGCCGAGGTCCCACTGTTCCCGCTGGGCGCCCAGACCCGGACCGCTTGGTCGGGTAACTGGCCGCAGCTCGCGGCCCATACGGCGGCCACGCCGGGGTGGTACAGCTTCTGATCAGGGTAAGGGGGGGGTGGCCCCAGAACGAGGTGTCCCAAGTCGTTGGTCGGCCCACCTGGCTGGAACGCCGTAAGCGGCCTGACGGCCGTACGGGGGGCGCTGCCCCCTCGACCCCCGCAAGGGGGGGCACCCCCCTTGACCCCTGCCAATGGGGTCAAAGAAAAGCGTGGTCTGTCCCTGTCTTCCCGGGGACGGGCCTGCACGGTCACGTGAGCCCAACAAACCCGGCATCGCTGATCGGCCGGGTTTGCGCTTAAGCCCTTTGATGCCAATATGTGTGTCGTCGGCGCCGCACCCGTCACCGGGGGGCGGCGACGCCGCAGGGTGGCATCGCGGGGTCGCCATGAGTGCATCGTCGTGGACCGTTGACGGGGTTGTGGACTGGCTGGCGGCCGAGGGGCGACTGATCGGCTGCCCGTGCGACTTGGTGCGCGCACTCGGGCAGCGCCTGATCGCAGAGGGCGCACCGATCGACCGCATTCGGTTCGGCACGCGAACGATACACCCGCTGCTGATGGCGTGGGGGGTCACCTGGGCCGCCGACACCGGCAAGGCGGACTGGACCGCGATCCCGCACGGCAACGACCGGACCCCGGCCTATATCGGCAGCCCGTTCCAGGCGGTCATGCTGACCCGGACACCGATGCGCCGCCGGCTCGACCGTCTGGTCGAGGGTGAGGACCACCGGGTCTTTTTCGAGCTCGCGGCCAACGGCTACACCGATTATCTGACGGTGCCGGTGTTCTTTACCGACGGCACCGCCAACGCTTTGGCGTTTTCGACCCGCCGGTCCGGCGGTTTTGCCGACGATGACGTCGCGCAGACCCTGCGCCTGGCGGGCCATCTCGGCGCGGTGCTCGAAGTCCACTCGCTGCGCAAGACCGCGGGCTATCTGCTCAACACCTATCTTGGCAAGCGCACCGGCGTGCGGGTGCTCGAAGGGCAGATCAAGCGCGGTGACGGCGAGCACATCCACGCCGCGCTCTGGTTCAGCGACTTGCGCAATTTCACCTATTACGTCGAGACCCTGCCGTCCGACGTCATGCTCGAGACGATCAACACCTATTTCGAGACGGTTTGGCGGGCCGCAAGCAACAATGGCGGCGAGATCCTCGATTTCATCGGCGACGGCATGATGATCGCGTTTCCGGTCAACGACGGCGGCACACCGCAACAGGTCTGCGCGGCGGCGCTGGCGGCGGCGCGCGAGGCGTTTGCCGAGTTCGACCGGTTGAACGCGGACCGCCTGCGCGACGGCGCGCCGGAGATCCGCTGCGGTGTCGGTCTTCATGTCGGCAATGTCCTGTTCGGCAACGTCGGCGCGCCCGACCGGCTCGATTTCCGGGTGATCGGCGCGGCGGTCAACCGGACGGCGCGGATCGAGGCGCTGACCAAGGACGTCGGCGAGCCCTTGTTGCTGTCGGCCGATTTCGTGCGCGCGCTCGGGGTGGGTGCGATCTCGCACGGTTTCTTTGCGCTGAAGGGCGTGTCGGAACCGCAGGAGGTGTTCTCGCTCGCCGACGGCCTCGGGGCGCCGGGCATGCTGTCGGAACTGGTCGAGGCCTGAGCCGGGTGCGGCCGCGGCGGTCAGTGGACCGCCGTGTCGAGAACGCAGACCGCGACGCCGATCGACAGCCCCAAGACCCGGTCCGCCCGCCCCTGGTTGACCGCCAACTCGACCAGCCCGTGCGCGTTTTCATACCAAAACGCGGCCCCGACCGGCACCGCGCCGAACGTCTCGGCATGCGCAAGCGTCGCCGTGCCGACCGTAAGCCGCGCGGTCGGGGCGATCCGCGCGGCGCGCAGACCGGTGACCGCGTTGCCGAAGCCGTCGATGTAGATCACCTCGGCCAGGTCGTCGGGCCAGTCGGGACGGTCGATCAGGGCAGGCGGGATCGCCGGGCCCGGCGGCGGCGCGCCGAGCGCCAGACGCGCCGCGACCGGGGCGAACAGGTCGCGGCCGTGGAAGCTCGCCGACAACTCGACCGGGCGCCAGTCGATCCGCCACACCGACACCCGCCGGGCATGGCGACACGCCGGCGCGAACAGGCCGTTGTCCGGGCCGACGAACAACTGCTCGTCGGCCGCGACCACCACCGGTCGCCGGGCGGTGCCGACCCCGGGATCGACCACGCAGACGAACACGTCGTCGCGCGCGCACCGCCGCGCCAACGCGGCCAAAAGATAGCCGGCCGGCTTGGGCGCGAACCTGGGTGCGTCGGCCATCAGATCGACCGCCGGCACCCCCGGGGCCAGGCGGATCAGGGCGGCCCGCATCTCCCCCATGTACGGGCCGTCATAGCCGAAGTCGGTGAAGGTCAGGATCATCGGACGAGGGGGCTCCCAGGGGCCGGCGGCAGGATTTCTTGGCACCGCCAGCGACGACGGCGTTTCACCATGCCGGTCCATCCTATATCAAGAGACGGACCAGACCGCAGGCGAGGTCCACAAGACGGTGCACTACATCTCCACCCGGGGCGCCGCGCCGCCCCTGTCGTTCGAAGACGCGCTCCTGACCGGCCTTGCCCCCGACGGCGGGCTTTATGTGCCCGCGACTTGGCCGGAGTTCGACGAGGGCGAGGTGCGCGAGTTCCGCCAGTGTCTGAGCTATCGCGAGGTCGCCTGCCGGGTGATGGCGCCGTTCGTCGGCGAGTCGGTGTCGGCCGACGCGCTCGAGACCCTGGTCGCCGACGCCTACCGCGACTTCGGCCACGGCGCGGTCGCGCCCCTGGTCCAGATCGACCACCGCCTGTGGTTGATGGAGCTGTTCCACGGGCCGACGCTCGCGTTCAAGGACATCGCGCTCCAACTGGTCGGCCGGCTGTTCGATTCCGTGCTGGCGCGGCGCGGCCGGCGGGTCACCATCATCGGCGCGACCTCGGGCGACACCGGCTCGGCCGCGATCGAGGCGTGCCGCGATCGGGACGCGATCGACATCTTCATCCTGCACCCCAAGGGCCGGACGTCGGAGGTCCAGCGCCGGCAGATGACCACGGTGCTGTCGCCCAATGTCCACAACATTGCGATCGAGGGCACGTTCGACGACTGCCAGGATTTGGTCAAGGCGATGTTCGGCGACGCCGCTTTCCGCGAGCGCCTGCAGTTGTCCGCGGTCAACTCGATCAACTGGGCCCGCATCCTGGCCCAAATCGTCTACTATGTCTCGACCGCGGTCGCGCTCGGATCGCCTGACCGGCCGGTGCAGTTCGCGGTGCCGACCGGCAATTTCGGCAATGTCTATGCCTCTTATGCCGCGCGCCGGATCGGGCTGCCGCTCGAGCCGTCGGTGATCGGGTCGAACCACAACGACATCCTGCCGCGCGCGCTTGCGACCGGTGTTCTCGCGGCGGCGCCGGTGACGCCGACCTTGAGCCCGAGCATGGACATCCAGATCTCGAGCAATTTCGAGCGCTACCTGTTCGAGTTGTTCGACCGCGACGCCGCGGCGGTGACCGAGTTGATGCGCCGCTTTCGCGCCGACGGGCGGGCAGAGTTGCCGCCGGCGGCGCACGAGCGGGCGGTCTGGCAATTCCACGCCACCGCGGTCGGCGACGACGACACGCTGGAGGCGATGCGCTGGGTCTACCGGCACGCTGGGATTGTGGTGGACCCGCACACCGGGGTCGGCGTCTGCGGCGCCGACCGGACCCGGTTCCACACCCGCAAGGATTGCGCGATCGTGGTCGCGGCCTGCGCCCACCCGGCCAAATTCCCGGACGCGGTCGAGCGCGCGATCGGCGTGCGCCCGGCCTTGCCGCCGCGGCTCGCCGATCTCTATGACCGGCCCGAACGCTGTACCACCCTGCCGGCGGCGTTGGCACCGGTCCAGGCGTTCGTTGCCGACCATGCGCGGATCGCCCGGGGCGGCGGCGCCTGAGCATGGGCGACCCGTCATGGCTACGGGACAGGCAGACAGATCAGGTGGGAAGGTGGTCTTCGCGATGAACAGCGTGCGCGTCACGACGCTTGATACCGGGGTCCGGGTTGCCAGCGACGCCATGGCCGGCGTCGAGACGGTCACGGTCGGGGTGTGGGTCGGCGTCGGCACCCGCAACGAACACGCCGAGGTCAACGGCGTCGCCCATCTCGCCGAGCACATGCTGTTCAAGGGCACGCCCCGCCGCTCGGCGTTCGCGATCTCCGAGCAGATCGAACGGGTCGGCGGCCATCTCAACGCGTATACCACACGCGAGCACACCGCGTACTACGCCAAGGTGCTGGCCGAAGACCTGACGCTCGCGGTCGATATCATCGCCGACATGATCCAAAACGCGCTGTTGGACGAGCGCGAGCTCGAACGCGAACGCGCGGTCGTGCTCCAGGAGATCGGCCAGGCGATCGACACCCCGGACGACATCGTGTTCGACCAGTTCCAGACCACCGCGTTTCCGGACCAGGCGCTCGGCCGGCCGGTGCTCGGGTCGACCGAGACGGTCGGCGCGCTCGACCGGTCGTCGCTGGTCGCCTATCTTGGCCGTCATTACGGCACCAACAGCATCATCGTGACCGCGGCGGGCAAGGTCGATCACGACCGCCTGGTCGCGCTGGCGTCGTCCCTGTTCGGCGGGCTCGAGCCGCGCGACGACGGGGTGATCGAGCCGGCGCGCTATCAGGGCGGCGAGTACCGCGAGGCGCGTGACCTCGAACAGCTGCACCTGGTGCTCGGGTTCAAGGGGGTGAGCGTCCACGACCCCGATTTCTATGCCCACACGGTGATGACCACGCTGCTCGGCGGCGGCATGTCGTCCCGGCTGTTCCAGGAGGTGCGGGAGGTCCGCGGCTTGGCCTACAGCATCTACAGCTTCAGCGGATCGTACCGCGACGAAGGCCTGTTCGGCATCTATGCCGGCACCGGGCCGGGCGAGGCGGCCGAGCTGGTGCCGGTCCTGTGCGACACCGTGGTCGGCCTGCCGGACAGCCTGACCGAGGACGAGGTCGCGCGCGCGCGCGCGCAGCTGCGCGCCGGCACCTTGATGTCGAT
>JANQHG010000095.1 GCA_028277115.1 Azospirillaceae bacterium | reverse complement strand
GGGTCGGTGTCGTCTTCCGGCGGCTTGATCTCGAGCGGCAGCACCCCGGCCGCGCGGCCGCGGAACATCGCCAGCGCGCGGTGTGACGGCACCCGGGCGAACGGTTCCGCCATGTCGAAATAGTCGGCGAAGTTGGCGCCCTCGGTCTCCTTGCCGGCGACCACCGCGGTGACCAGCCGTCCCTCGGTCGCGACCAGTTCGCGCAGCCGGCCGACCAGCTCGGCGTCCTCGGCCGCCTGCTCGACCAGAATCTGGCGCGCCCCGGCGAGCGCCGCCTTGGGATCGGCGACCCCGGCGTCGGGGTTGACGAACGCCGCCGCCGCCTCGGTCGGCACCCGGGTCGGGTCGGCCAACAGCTGCTCGGCGAGCGGGGCCAGCCCGGCCTCGCGGGCGATTTGGGCCTTGGTCCGGCGCTTGGGCCGATAGGGCAGGTAAAGGTCCTCGAGCCGGGTCCGGGTGTCGGCGGCGTCGAGCGCGGCGGCCAGCTCGGGCGTCAGCTTGCCCTGCTGTTCGATGCTGGCGCGGATCTGGCCGCGGCGCTCCTCGAGCGCGCGCAGCGCGGTCAAGCGGTCGGCGAGGGTTCGCAGTTTCTGGTCGTCAAGACCGCCGGTCGCCTCCTTGCGATAGCGGGCGATGAACGGGATGGTCGAGCCCTCGTCGAGCAGTCGGACGGCGGCGGCGACTTGATCGAAGGTGGCGCCGATCTCCTCGGCCAAACGGTGGGTCAATGAGGTCATCGAGGGTCCGGTCGAATAGGCGATGATCACGCGATACGAGGGGGAGGCGCGACCGGGTCGGGCCGGCGACAGGTCGCCGCATCGGCCCCCGGTGTCGCCCGGTTCGGCGATCTGATCCAAACCGAGCCGATCGGCGCAAGCGCGAACGTCACGCCGGCCGGCCCGACGGCTGTGGCGTGGTGGGTACAGCCGCTGACAAGTCCTCGACCGGGTGGTCGAGACGGGGCGGCACGGCGCGCCGGCTATGCTATGCGGGGTCGAGTTTGCGGCTTCGTGTCGCGGCCATGACCGCGCGCCGACCGCCAAGGGCGCGGCCGTTCGGTCACCGCCGGTCGCGCGGGGCAGGGCAGTCGTGGTATGCGGATCGGGATCGACATCGGCGGCTCGAAGATCGCGGCGGAACGCCTGGCGGCGGACGGCAGCTGCCGCGCGGCACGGCGCGCGGCGACCCCGGCGGACTATGCCGAGATGCTGGAGGTGGTCGCCGCGATGGTCGACGGCCTCGACGGTATCGACGCCGGCGTGCCGCCGGCGTCGGTCGGGGTCGGGGTGCCGGGGCTGGTGCGCGCGGACGGCGACGACGTCTGGGCGGTCAATCTGCCGTGTCTGCAGGGTCGGCCGTTCCGCAGCGATCTCGCGCAACGTCTTGGCCGGTCGGTCGCGGTCGCCAACGACGCCCATTGCTTTGCGCTGTCCGAGGCGACCGACGGGGCGGCGGCCGGCGCATCGAGCGTGTTCGGGGCGGTGATCGGCACCGGGGTCGGCGGCGGCCTGGTGGTCGGGGGCCGCTTGGTCTCCGGGGTTTCGGGGGCGTGCGGCGAATGGGGGCATCTGCCGCTGCCGTGGCGGACGGCCGCCGACGGGCCGGCGCACCGGTGCGGCTGTGGCCGGGACGGATGCCTGGTTGCCGAGATCAGCGGCCGCGGTCTTGCCGCGCGCTATGCCGCGGCGACCGGCCGGACCGCGGACGCGACCACGATCGCCGCACGCGCGGCGGCCGGCGATCGCGACGCCGCGGCGGTGGTGGCGACGTTCCACGACGCGGTCGGCCGGGCGCTTGCGCTGGTGGTCCGGCTGATCGACCCGGCGGTGATCGTGCTCGGCGGCACGGTCGGCCGGATGCCTGGGCTGATTGCCGAGATGCCGCGGCTGGCCGAGCGCCATGGCCTGGGTGGTCCCTGGCCGGCCCGGGTGGTGGCGGCGCGCCACGGTGCCGACAGCGGCGTGCGCGGGGCGGCCTGGCTGGGCGGCGTGCCGCGCTGACCGACCGGACCGCCGGCCGGTCGGACGACAGAGAAAGGGGGCCGGACATGTTTCATTCGAGACCGGTGTGCCGGCGGGCCCGGATTCGCGGGACGGTTCGCCGCAGCAAAGGGCGGGGGCGCGTGCTCGGGCGCCGCGGCCGGTATGCGATCCGGTTCGAGCGCATGGGCCATGCGGTGCCGATCCCGCGGCCGGCGCCGGCGGTGCAGTTGCGCGAGGCGTCGCGCTCGCTCGAATCGGCGATGGTGGCGCTCGACGACATCGCCCGCTCGGTCACCACCGTGCGTAGCGACTGCCGATCCGAGGTCCATGAGGCGCTCGGCCTGATCGTCGAGAGTCTGCGCTTGGTCGCCTCGGTCCACGGGCGGCTGATCGGCCGGTCCGGCCTTGCGGGCCCGTGTTCGCCCGCCGGTTGGCCGTGACGGCACGGGGGCCCGATGACCGCCGACGACCGCCGCGCCGCCGCTCTGCGCGACAATTTGCACCGCCGCAAGGCCCAGGCGCGCAGCCGTCGCGACCCCGCGACGGAACCCGAGCCGAGCGTCGGCCCGCCGGACGCCGCGGCGGAGCCACCGACCGAGGACGCGTCCGGATTGCTTGGCATTTGAGCCAATTGAGTTGCATCAAAAATCGCCGCCCCGCTGGCGCGGCGCCCGACCGCTTCCCATATCCCGGCACAACACGTCGGTTGATTTCGGCACCCGGATAACCAAGGTCCGGTGGGACGCGGTCGGGGACAAGATGCGGTCATGGACAAGATAAGGATCCGCGGCGGCTCGCGTCTCAAGGGACGGATTGCGATCGGCGGCGCCAAGAATGCCGCCTTGCCGCTGATGGCGGCGTGTCTGCTCACCGACCGTCCGCTGGTCCTGTCCAACGTTCCCCGTCTCGCCGATATCGAAACGCTCGGCCGACTGCTCGATCGGCACGGCGTCACCCGCAGCGAACATGTGACCAACGGCACGGCGACCCTGACGCTGACCGCGGCCGGGGTCACCGACACCACGGCGCCCTATGACCTGGTGCGCAAGATGCGCGCGAGCGTCTTGGTGCTCGGCCCCTTGGTCGCGCGGTGCGGCCAGGCGCGGGTGTCGCTGCCCGGCGGCTGCGCGATCGGCACCCGGCCGGTCGACCTGCACATCGACGGCCTGCGCCGGATGGGCGCCGAGATCGAGATCGACGGCGGCTATATCGAAGCGCGCGCCCCGCGCGGCCTGAGCGGCGCCGAGATCGTGTTTCCCTCGGTCTCGGTCGGCGCGACCGAGAACCTGATGATGGCGGCGGCGCTCGCGCACGGCGAGACCGTGCTGGTCAACGCCGCGCGCGAGCCCGAGGTCACCGACCTCGCGCACTGCCTGGTCGCCATGGGGGCCGAGATCAGCGGGATCGGCACCGACCGCCTCAAGATCGTCGGGCGCGATCGGCTGGACGGTGCGCATCACACCGTGGTCGCCGACCGGATCGAGGCCGGAACCTATGCGATGGCGACGGCGATCACCGACGGCGACGTCGTGCTGGCCAACGCCCGCCAGGCGCAACTGGCAGCGGTGGTACGGGTGCTCTACGCCGCCGGTGTGCGGGTCGAGGAGACGCCGGGCGGCTTGCACGTCAGGCGGGCCAACGGCGCGCTCGCCGGCGTCGACGTGATGACCGAGCCGTTCCCCGGGTTCCCGACCGATTTGCAGGCCCAGGTGATGGCGCTGATGACGGTCGCCGAGGGCGCGTCGATGATCACCGAGACGATCTTCGAAAACCGTTTTATGCATGTGCCGGAACTGGCGCGGATGGGCGCCCATATCACGGTGCACCGCGCGTCGGCGCTGGTGCGCGGGGTCGGGCGGCTGACCGCGGCGCCGGTGATGGCGACCGACCTGCGCGCTTCGGTGTCGCTGGTGGTCGCCGGCCTGATCGCCACCGGCGCGACCGAGATCAACCGGGTTTATCACCTCGACCGCGGCTACGAGCGGCTTGAGGAGAAATTGTCGTCATGTGGAGCCGACATCGAACGCGTAAGGGATGACGGATGACGCGACCACTGAAACTGCGGGCGATCGATGCCGAAGACATCCAGGTCGTCGCCGCCTGCTTGCAGGATGCCATCGTGCCGCTGTCGGAGATCTGCTATCGGCCGTCCGAGCAGCGATTCGTCCTGTTGGCCAACCGCTTCAAGTGGGAGGGGATCGACGGCGCGGCCGAGGCGGCGGACGGCCCGAGCGTCGATATCGAGGACGCGCCGTTCGAGCGGACCAACTGCGCCGTCACGATCGACGGCGTGGTGCGGGTTCGGCGGCGCAACATCGACCTGCACAACCGGTCCCTGCAGCTGTGCCTGTTGACCATCCTCGCGACCGATGACGGCTTGATGATGGTGTTTTCCGAGGGCGCCTGCATCCACCTTCAGGTCGAGAACTGGACCTGCCGGATCGAGGATGTCGGCGACCCGTGGCCGACCTATAACTGCCCGGATCACGCGCTCAACATCGCCGACGGCCGGGCCCGCGCCGAACCGGTGCTGCTGGCCGCCGAGGGGTGATCGGCGGCCGCGCGGGCCGGCGGCGATGCGGGGCTATTACATCAATCTCGCGCACAGCCCCGAGCGGCGGGAGCGGCTTGAACGCGCGCTCGGCGAAGTGTTCGGCGCCGATCACGGCTACCGGCGGATCGAGGCGGTCGACGGTCGGCGTTTGGCGCCGGCTGCCCTCAATGGGATGTCGCCCGGTGCAGCGGGGGCGTATCTGAGCCATCTCGCCGCGCTCGATTCCGCGGCGGCCGACGGGGCCGGGTCGGTCCATGTGCTCGAGGACGATTGCGCGCTCGGGCTGTCGTTGCCCGGGGTGTTGGCGATGGCCGACGCCGCCCGCCTGCCGTTCGACTGGGATTTCCTCTTCACCTCGGTCGTGCTGGGCGGGCCGGGCGAGATGGCGCGCTTTCTCGAGAGTTTTCGCCGCCATCGCGCACGCGGCGTGGTCGGGTTCGAGCGGCTCGGCCCCGGTTGTCGGTTTGCCGGATTTGCGTCTTACATCGTCAACGGTGAGCGTCTGGATCGGGTGCGCGCGGCGCTCAGGGAGGCGTCGGACAGCGGCCGGCCGGTCGATCTGGTGGTTCGGGACCTGGCGTGGCAGGGCCGGCTTGGTTGCTATGTCGTGGTGCCGTTCGCGACCTCGCATGCGCCCGAGTCCGATCGGTCGACGATCGGGGAGCGGCGGGCGACGATCCAGGCGTGCCGGCATTTTGCGGATTTGCTGGCGCCGGATCGGGATCCGGAGGCGTGCTTGGGTGAGATTCGGGCGTTGGCGGCGGCGGTGGGGCGGTCGGATGCCCGGGGGCAGGCGTTGGTGGAAGCTGTGCGGGTTTGGGTGGCACCTGAACCGCCTGATGTCAGGGGGTCACACCCCCCGACACCTGCCGACCAGGGGTTGCCCCCTGGACCCCGCTGATAAGTGGGGGTCAAGGGGGGTGCCCCCCTTGCGGGGGTGTCGGGGGCGGCGTCCCTGACAACGGCCGCAAGGCCGCACGTACGGCCTCGATCACGTCCGCCCACGCCCCCGGTCTTGGCTGATGAAACAGCCGCATCTTCGGATACCAGGGCGTATCGTCCCGATCCCCCAGCCACCGCCAACACCCGTTCCACCTTGACAAGACCCACACCGGCGTCCCGAGCCCGCCCGCCAGGTGCGCGACCGCGGTATCGACCGTGATCACCAGATCGAGCCCGGCGACCAGCGCCGCGGTGTCGGCGAAATCACGAACATCACCCATCGGATCCACGATCCGCGCCCCGAACGGCACCTGGCGCAGCTGCGCCGACGCCGGCCCGTACTGCAGACTGACCCAACTCACCCCCGGCACCTCGATCAACGGCGCGAAGGCGGCGAGCGGGACCGACCGGCGCTGATCGACCGCGTGGTGGGCACGCAGCTCGGGCCGCGGCTCGCCCGCCCACACCAGGCCGACCCGGAACCCGCCCGACACCGCGGTCGCCGGCGCCCGCAGATAGGGCGCGGTGCCCGGAATGTCGTCGAGCGTGGTTTCGAACAGATGGGGCAGGCTCATCATCGGCCGCCAGCAATCGGCCGGCTCGCCCAGCCGGCCGAACGGGTAGGCCGCGGCGACCCCGGCGGCGCCGGTTTCAAGCAGCCGGACCAGCGCCTCGGGGCATTCGACCACGACCCGCCAGCCGCGCGCGGCCGCGAGCGGGGCGTAGCGCGCGAACTGGAGCACGTCGCCGTGACCCTGTTCGCCATAGAGCAACAGGGTGCCCGGCCCGGGCGCTCCGGACCACAGGGGCAGCTCTGGGTGGACCTGGGCGAGCTCGTCGCCGAGCCGCGCCTCGTGCAGGGCCCAGCCGCGGCGATAATCGCCAAGCCTCAGCAACTCGTAGCCGAGGTTGAGCCGGGTGTCGGGGTTGTCCGGCGCGAGATCGAGCGCGCGCTCGTACGCCGCGACCGCATCGCGCGGCCGGGCGAGATCGGCCAGTGTGACCCCGAGGTTGTACCAGCCCTGGGCACCGGCCGGCGCCAGCACCAGGCTGGCGCGCCATGCCGCGACCGCGGCGGCGTCGTGCCCGCCGGACTTGAGCGCCGCGCCGAGTGCGAGCCGGGCATGCGGGTTGGTCGGTGCCAGGTGCACCGCCCGCGCGGCCGCGTCCACGGCCGGCAGCGGCGGGTCGGCGCGCACCGCGACCTCGGCGAGGCTGATCCAGGCCTCGGCGAGTTGCGGCGCCAACACCGCAGCCCGCCGCAGCGGTGCCGCCGCCTCCCCCGCCCGGTCGGCGCGCAACAGGGCGTAGCCGAAGTTGTAAGCGGCGACCGCGTCGCCCGGCCGAAGCGCGACCACGCGGCGATAGTCGGCGGCGGCGTCGGCCGGCCGGCCGGCGTCGAGCCGGCGGTCGGCGCGCCGGACCGCGAGCCGCGCAAGCTCGTCGGCGGCGTCGCGCCAGGCGTCGGTCGCCCGCGCCGACCGCCAGCCGTCCAGGCACGCCGCGAGCGCGTCGAGCGCCCCGTCATGGTCCGGCTGGCGCGCCAGCGCCGCCCGACAGCGCGACACCGCCGCCGCGGTCTCACCGATCGCCTCCAGCACCCGCGCGAGATCGACGTGGACCCCTGCCGGCCGGCGGTCCAGCTGGAGCGATTGGTCGAGGAGCCGGCGCGCCTCCTGATACGCGCCGCGGGCGGCGGCGTCGCGACCCCGGTCGCGCAGGTCGCGCGCGCGGTCGGTCGGCGATGCCGGCCGGGCCCGGGTCGGCGGCGCCGCGGCGGCCGGTGCGGGCACGCCGGTGCGCGGCAGGATCTGGTCGCCGTCGCGACGATAGCCGAGCCCGGTCAACAGCCCCCCGGCGACCGACCAGACGGTCTCCACCGCCGCCGGCGGGTAGGCGAAGGCGGTGTCGCCGTAATGCTCGCGCGGCAGGCCGATCACATTGTCGAGCTTGCCGGGGCGCTTGGCCGCCGCGGTCGGCGCGACCCCGATCGCGCGCCCGATCCGCGCGAGCGTCGCGGTATAGTCCTGGTCGAGGTCCTCGTAGCGGAGCACCAGGATGCGCGGCGCGCGCGCCGCCGCTTCGGTCCAGCCGCGGGCATGGTCGCACCAGCGCGCCAGCATGCTCGGCTTTTGGTCCATCTGATAGCGCAGCAGATGGCCGCGCGGCGGTGCGGCCAGGAAGACCGCATTGTCGTCGGTCGGCGGCAGCACCGGGAACCCGACCGAGCGCAGGTAGACCCGAAAGCTGGCCAGGACATCGAGCGGGTTGCGTACGATATACAGGATCTGCCACTCCGCCATCGCATCGGCGATCGGCCCGACAAAAAAATCGACCGGGTGGTGGGTCTTGATCGGGTTGGTGATCGAAACACCGTCGAGCCGGCGCAGAAAGGCGCGGATGGTCAGCGGATCGTATGGATTGATCAAGGCGCTGTGGCTGAGCCGGCCGAGGTTCAGTTCGAAATCGATCCAATTGGTCGCGTCGTAGCCGAACCCTGCCCCCAGGGCGTTGATCAGGAAATGAGTTCCCGATCGCTCGTGGCTGGCGACCAGAAGTTTTGGCCGCGGTTGGGAAAACGCCTTGAACTCCATCGCCCCGACCCGCCCTGTCCGCGGTATGCCCCACCCCTGTGCACGCTTCTGTGGACAAATCTCTGGGTGCCGCATTCGGGCCAGAGGGTGGCCGTCGGCCGACCCTGCCGACACCGCCGACTCCGTCGTCGGGGCCTCTTGTGCACAACCCGACGGCAACGATCCGGCGCGACCGGGATCAGGGCCGCCGCCGCTCGATCGCGACCCCGACCGCCGCGGCTTCGTGGATGATGTCGGGCTTTTCGACCAGGACCCGGACATGGTCGACCCTGGGGTCGGCGAGCGCCGCGGCCGCGACCCGCTCGGCCAGGGTTTCGACCAGGTCGATATGATCGCCGGCGCAAATCTGTCGGACAGCCTCGACCACCTCGGCATAAGAGACCACGGCGGCAATGTCGTCCGGCGGCGGCGTTCCGTCGTCGGCCACGAACAGATCGACCGAGATGATCACTTTCTGGCGCCGTCCGCGCTCGCTGTCGAGAACCCCGATCGCGCAGTCAAGGTACAGCTCGCGGATCAGGATGCGGCGGAAGCCGGGCGTGACCGCGATCGGGCCGCCGGGGGCAGGCATGGACGTCAGCGGGGGCGGGGGCATGGCGGGCGGTCAGCCGAGATCGCTGCCGCGGCCGGCGCCGAACAGGAAGCGGCCGCCGTCGAGGATCAGCAGTTGCCCGGTGATCACCGGGTTGGCGACCAGGAACAACAGCGCGTCCGCGATCTCGTCGGGCGTCGGCCCGCGGCCGAGCGGGGTCTTGTCGTGGAGGGCCTGGAAATCGGCGTCGCTCTGCGGACCGCTCGGCAAAGTGAGGCCGGGCGCGATGCCGTTGACCCGGATCGCGGGGCCGAGCTCCATCGCGAGCAGTTGGGTCGCGGTCCACAGCCCGGCCTTGCTGAGGGTGTAGCTGAAATAATCCGGGGTCAGGCGCATCACCTTCTGGTCGATCAGGTTGACGATCGCGCCCTCGACCCCGGCGGGCAGCGCCGCGGCGAACCGTTGGGCGAGCCGCACCGGCACCAAGAGGTTGACGTGGTGATTGCGGAGCCAACCCTCGACATCGAAGCCGGCGAACCGGTCGTGGTGATAGACCGAGGCGTTGTTGACCAGAAGGTTGATCGGCGCCGCGATCGCCGCCTGGGCCTGGTCGATCAGCCCCGCGACCGCCGCGCGGTCGTCGAGGTCGGCGTGCACCGCGACGGCGCGCCGTCCGGCGGCCTCGGCGGCGGCGACCACCTCGGTGGCCTCGTCGGCCGAGGCGCGGTAGTGAACCACGACGTCCCAGCCGGCGCGGGCGAGCGCAAGCGCGAGATGGCGGCCGATCCGCCGCCCGGCGCCGGTGATCAGCGCGGTTCCGGTCACGGGTGTCCTCTTCGAGCGCTTAAGCCGGGCCGCGGCTGGAGACGGCAAACCCGGTGGATGTCCCGAACGGCGGCAGGGTGTCCGGCCCGGCCCGGCCTTGTCAACCGGCTGGTGGCTCGCCGGGCGGTGCGGCCAGGTTCAGGCCGTAGAAGATCGCCTCGATCTTGTGGCCGTCGGGATCTTGCACGAAGCAGCCGTAGTAGGGCGCGCCGTACTGGGGCCGGGGACCGGGCGGACCGTCGGGGGTGGCGCCCTGGTCGAGCGCGGCCTGGTAGAAGGCATCGACTGCGGCGCGCGAGGCTGCGAAGAACGCGACATGGCTGCCGTTGCCGGTGGTCGCCGGCCGGCCGTCGATCGGGGTCTGCACCCAAAACTCGGGGTATGTCTTGCCATAGGCGACCGCGCCCGGGTGTTCCATCAGCCGCCCGATCCCAAGGCTTGCGAGCACGGTGTCGTAGAACGCGGTCGCGCGGTCGAACCGATTGGTGCCGATCGACACGTGGGACAGGATGCTCGGATTGTCATCGCTCATCACGTGACCTCTCGGCGGATGTGTGTGGGATCGGGTGATCCGGGTCGAGGCCGAGCGGCACCGCCCCGCCCAGCCCTCAAGCCGGACCGTACTGTGCGCCATCGACCGGCCGCCGTCGAGGGGGGCGGCGCGCATATCCTTTCATTCCATCGCGATGTTCCATCGCGATCGTGACCCGCGTGCCGCGGACCCTTGCGACCACGGCTCACACCGATCGGCCCCGCGACCCGCGCCAAATTTGCAACGTCCACGACCTGGCAACCATTGTTTTACCATTCAGTAATTCGACTATATGGTAATCGAGGGACAGGTCGAGGGGGGTGTTGACTTTTGATTAATGGAGACCGTCGAATGGGTGATCTGAGCGTCCGCAAACCCACAGTGCTAGACATAATCAAAGAGCACCAAATATGGCTCAGGAAAAACCAGGGTGGCAAAGGTCGCCGGGCAGATTTGAGTTTTCGCGATTTCAGTGGAACCAGTCTACCTGGAATCGACTTAAGCAAAGCAAAATTACAAGGGACACGCTGGAGCGATTGCGATCTCAGTCGGGCTCGGTTTATTCAGGCTGATTTGTTCGGTACAGATTTGAGCGGTGCGGATTTGACCGAGGCCAATTTGATGGGCGCTGATCTGCGTGGCGCTGACCTTGACAGGGCTTGCTTCAACGATGCCGATTTGCGCGGTGCCGATCTTCGCAAAGCCTATGTCAAGGAGCATCAGGACGAGTCCAACGGCCACAACTTGAAGGTGACCAGGCTGGTCGGTGCACGGATGAACAACGCCATGTTGGTCACCTGCAACCTGACCGGAAGTGACCTTAGTGGCTGCGACCTGAATGGCGCTGACCTGACGGGCGCCAACCTCTCGGGCGCGATCTTGGTCTCGGCCAATCTGGAGAATACGGTGGTCGCGGATTGCGACTTCGCCGGATCTGTGTTGTCGGGCGCGCTGATTGACGAGGCGACTCGTGCCCGTTTGGCGGTGCGCGGAGTCGATATCGAAGCGTCAGGGTTGTCGGCGCCGCCGGCCGCGATTGGCGAGTTGATCGACCGCCATGAGCAGTGGCTGGACAGCGGCGGCGCGCGGGGGGCGCGGCTGCAGCTTGACCTGATCGACCTTGCCGGGATGGCGGCGGCCGGACGGCGGCTCAACGGCGTTGCGTTGCGCCGGTGCAATCTGGCGCGGGCGGATTTATCGGGCGCGGACTTGTCGCTGGCCGACCTGTCGTTTTCGAGCTTGACCGAGGCGCGGCTTGACGGCGCGGTGCTTTCGGGGACCAACCTGCGCGGGGTCAATCTGAGCCAGGCGAGCGTGACCGGGGCGTCGATGGTCCGGATCGATCTGGTCGGTGACGGCTCGAAGCTGTGGCCGACCAATCTGGAGCGCGCGCAGGCGCGCAACGCCGACCTGCGCGACACCAATCTCAGCGAAGCGATCCTGCGCGGCGTCAACCTGACGGGGATTCGCGCCAACCTGACCACGGTGCGCGGCGGCGACTTCTCCGAGGCGATCGGCCTGCCGGCCCGGGCGAACGGGGGGGAGAGGGAGGGCGAACAACGAACAAGATAACTCGCCATGGGCGTTTTCAGGCTCAAAGCCTGATTAAGATTGCACATTTATGTGCAATCTGTCCTTGTTGGTAATGCAGGTTTCTGCGTCCGGTCGTCGTGCCAGATGCGATATCGCATTGCCTTGCTTGATTGTGACCACGCATCATAACGGCGAAGACATGAGGACACACCGACCGCCGGAGCAACGATGTCTGGCGACCCCCTCTATGCCCATACGACCGACGACCCGACCGGTGCGGGCTGGGAGCCTCTCTCGGCGCACCTGAACGCGGTCGCGACCACCGCCGAGCGCTTCGCCAAGGCGTTCGCCGCGGCTCCAGCCGGTCGGGCAATGGGGCTGTGCCACGACCTCGGCAAGGCGGCGCCGGCCTTCCAGACCTATCTCAAGGGGACCGGTCCGAGCCCGGACCATTCGGCGGCCGGCGCTGTCTTCGCGGTCGACCGCTATGGACCGCTGCTTGGCAGGGTGTTGGCGTTCGGCATTGCCGGCCATCATGCGGGTCTCGCCAATGGTCGGCGGATCGGCGGCGGGGTGACGCCGTTGACCGAACGATTGGCCGCGGCTGCGGTGCCGGAGGGGGCGGCACGCCTCGCCCCCTGTCCCTCGCTGTCGGAGGTCGCGGCGGCCGGGCCCTTGCAAGGCGCACCCAGCGGCGACCCGGGGTTCGCGTTCGCGTTCTTTACCCGCATGCTTTTTTCCTGCTTAGTCGATGCGGACTATCGCGAAACCGAACGGTTCTATGCTGATCGAGCGACCACGGCCGACTCGGGGTCGCCCGATTCAGACATCGCCGGGGACACGATCCCCGGGATCGGCGTTTTGCGCGACCGTCTGGTGCGCCATCTCAGCGATCAATTCGGGGCGGTGCCGGCAACCGCGGTCAACCAGGTTCGTGCCCGTGTCCTGGCGGCGGCGCGGCAACGCGCGTCGGACGCGCCGGGGCTGTTCTCGCTGACCGTGCCGACCGGCGGCGGCAAGACGCTGGCCTCGCTTGCCTTTGCGCTTGACCATGCGGTGTCCCACGGGCTGCGGCGGGTGATTTATGTGATCCCGTTCACCTCGATCGTCGAACAGACGGCGGACACCCTGCGCCGGGCTCTTGGGTCCGACACGGCGGTGCTCGAGCATCACAGCGGGTTCGACCCGGCGGCCGCGCTCTCGGCGGCCGGTCGCGACGACGAGGCCCGCGACGGCGGCCGCAAGCTGCGCCAAGCCGCGGCGACCTGGGAGCCGCCGATCATCGTCACCACCGCGGTCCAGTTCTTCGAGAGCCTGTTTGCCAATCGGCCGAGCCGGTGCCGCAAGCTGCACGCGATCGCGCGCGCGGTCGTGGTGTTGGACGAAGCCCAGACCCTGCCGCTCACGTTCCTGCGGCCGTGTCTCGAGGCGGTACGGGAGCTTGCGCGCGGCTACGGCACCTCGATGGTCCTGTGCACGGCGACCCAGCCGGCCGTGCGGCGCGAGGACGGTTTCAAAGACGGTCTCGACGGTGTGCGCGAGATCGCGCCGGACCCGCCGCAGCTCTACCGGTCCCTGACCCGCGTGACCGTGCGCCGGGTCGAGCCGACGCTCGATGTCGACGCGTTGGCCGGGCGGCTGGCGGCGGCGGACCAGGTGCTGTGCATCGTCAACAACCGGCGCCACGCCCGCGACCTCTATCAGGCGATCTCCGACCGACCTGGGGCGTGCCACCTGACCACCGGCCTGTGCGCGGCCCATCGGCGCAGCGTGCTGGCTCGGCTGCGGCAGGATCTGAAGGATCGCCGGCCGGTCCGATTGGTCGCAACCTCGCTGGTCGAGGCGGGGGTCGATATCAGCTTCCCGCTGGTTTACCGCGCGGTCGCCGGCCTCGAGTCGATCGCCCAGGCGGCCGGCCGGTGCAATCGGCACGGCGAATTGGGTGACGGCGCATGCGGCGAGGTTCTGGTGTTCGCCCCGGCCGACAATGCCCGGCACCGTCCGCCGCCGGAGCTGCGCCAACTGGCGGCGATCGGCGACACGGTCTTGCGGGCTTATGCGGCCGACCCGCTCGGCCTCGACGCGATCGCGGCCTATTTCGGCGAGGTGTACTGGACCCGCGGTGCGGACGCGCTCGACGGCGCGCTGATCGGCCGTGACGGCCCGCGCGGCGTGCTGAGGGCGTTGGCCGAGACGTCACGGACGCTGGATTTCCCGTTCGCCGACATCGCCGAGGCGGTCCGGATCATCGAAAACCCGTTGGTGCCGGCGATCGTGCCCTACCGACCGGACCACGACCCCGACGCGGTCGCGCGTCTTGTCGACCGGTTGGCCGTCGTGGACCGACCCGGGGCGATCGCCGCCCGCCTCCAACCCTATCTAGTCCAAATCCCGCCGAAGGCGCGCGCCGCGCTGATCGGATCGGGCGCCGCCGAGGCAATCCGGCCCGCCGATTTCGGCGATCAATTTATCCAAATCACCAATCGGCATTTATACCGCGATGATATCGGGCTCGATTGGGACAATCCGACCTATCGGGATGCTGAATTAGACATCTTTTAGACTTGCGTATGTCTGTTTCGCGGTCTCGAGGTGACTGCCACACGATGCGCAATTCTACCGGGATGAGGGCGGACTCTGAGAGTCCGCCCTTCCGTAGCTCCGAAAGACCCAACACTGTCCGGAACCGTGTTTCTATCCACGCCGGAACGGCGACGTGGGCGCGGGTTGGTATGTGGCCGCCGCGGATGCATGGCGGTGCTGCATCGAGTGGTCAAGGGGTTCGGATGGTGTGAATGCGGGACACGGTGGCCGGGGGCGCCCACATGCGAGGGAGACTAATTATATTTCATAGTAATAATAGTTTAGTTATTTTAGATGAAAAATTATTGACACCGTTTCGGTCGCCTGCGAGCCTTATGTGGTCGCCCATAGAGGGCACGCCGGCTCTCCCCAGCCGGCGTGCCCGGGTCGGCGCCCCGGAATTCCCGTCATCCTGAGAGGAGGTGAGTTTCACGGTGTGGCGGACCCGATCTTTATTAAAGCGATGCGGTGCCACGACCGCTAACTCCATTTTCTGCCATGGATGGAGCGGTCGCGGATTCTGCAGTGCCGCGACCGTTTCAGGCCTCATTTCTGTTAGACCTATAGTCATGTGGTATCGAGGCAAGTCGGAATCATTTAAATTTTTTATTTCATGACCATTGAAAGATACCAAAACTCTCTGCCCCTCAGTGTTTCAGGCAGATTTTCGACAATTTGTGTGTTGCACAAGAAATCCGGAGTATTGCGGTGAGTTACGGGATCAAAATGCGCGTTCAAGGGCCATACGCGTGCTTCACGCGGCCGGAGATGAAGGTCGAACGGGTGTCTTATGACGTGATGACGCCTTCGGCGGCGCGCGGGATTCTCGAGGCGATCCATTGGAAGCCGGCGATCGCCTGGACGATCTCGCGCATCCATGTCCTTGCGCCGATCCGGTTGCAATCGATTCGGCGCAACGAGCTCGGCTCTCGTGTCCCGATCGCCAACGTTCGCAAGGCGATGCGCGCAGGTACGGTCGATGGTTTGCGCCATGTGATCGAAGTCGATCGCCAGCAGCGGGCGGCCACGGTGCTGCGCGATGTCGATTACGTCATCGAAGCCCACTTCGACCTGACCGCACACGCCGGTCCCGACGACACCGCGGCCAAGCATCACGACATGTTCACCCGGCGGGCCCGGCGCGGTCAGTGTTTCCATCAGCCATGCTTCGGGGTCCGCGAGTTCCCTGCCGACGTCGAATTGGTGGAGGGGCCGCTGCCGCCGAGCCGTCTGCCGCCGGAGCAGCGGGACCGCGCGCTCGGCTGGATGCTGCTCGACATCGACCATGCCGCCGGCCGGGTGCCGTTGTTTTTCGACGCCAGGCTCGAAAACGGGGTGTTGACCGTGCCGCCGCGCACGGCGCCGGAGGTCAAGTCGTGACCGTGCTCGCCGCGCTCGCCGGTTACTACGACCGCTTGGCCGATCGTGGTGGGGCGCCCCGCCTCGGCTATTCCCGCGAGAGCATTTCCTTCGGCCTGGTGCTCGGTGCCGACGGCACCGTCGCCGACGTCCGCGACCTGCGGGTCCCGATCGACAAAAAGATGGTGGCGCGAAAGCTGGACGTGCCGGCGTCGTTCAAGCGGCCCGGGGTGACGCCACGCGCGTTTTTATTGTGGGACAACACCAAGTTCGTGCTTGGGGTCGGGCGCGCCAAGGCCACGGCAAAGGGCGCGGGCATGGCGGCGAGGGGGCCGGTTCGCACCGATGCTCAGGCGGCTGCGTTTCGCGACTGCCATCTGGCGTTGCTGGCCGACGCGACCGACGAAGGTTTGTGCGCACTGCGCGCGTTCGTCGGGCGATGGACCCCGGACGCCTTCCCGTCGCTCGGGTTCTGCGACGAGATGCTGGATCACAATCTCGTTTTCCTTCTGGACGGCGACTGCGCCGACGACGGCGCGCCGCGGTTTCTGCACGAGCGTCCGGCGGCCCGCCGGTTGGTCGAGGCTGCGGCCGCGCCGGACGACAGCGCTGCGGCGCCGGTGCAGATGTGTCTCGTCACCGGTCGCCGCGCTCCGGTCGAGCGCCTGCACCCGGCGATCAAGGGCGTGCTCGGCGCCCAGACCGCGGGCGCGTCCTTGGTCTCGTTCAACCTCGATGCGTTCGCCTCTTACGGCAAGGACCAGGGGGCGAACGCGCCGGTGTCGCCGCCAGCGGCGTTCGCCTATGGCGCCGCGCTGAACGCGCTCCTGGCGCGTGACAGCGCCAACCGGCTCCAGATCGCTGACGCGACCACGGTGTTCTGGGCCGAGGCCGCGCGAGGCGGCGAAGCCGCCGCCCGGGGCGGCGAGACCCTGATCTCGCTGTTGCTTCAACCACCGACGCCCGACGACGACGAGGAGGCAGCCAAGCTGCGCGACCGGCTGGCGTTGGTCCGAGATGGGCGCCCGGTGCGCGACCTCGACCCCGCGCTCGATCCGGACACGCGTTTCTTCGTGCTCGGGCTTGCGCCCAACAGCGCGCGTTTGTCGGTACGGGTGTGGGTCGAGACCAGCCTTGGTCCGTTGGTCCGGCGGATCGGCCAACACTGGCGCGATCTGCGCATCCGGCCGGACCCGTGGCGGACCGCGCCCTCGGTGCGCGCGCTGTTGTTCGAAACCGCGATCCAGCGCAAGGCCGAGACGATCCCGCCGTTGCTCGGTGGCGAGTTGATGCGCGCGATCCTGACCGGCGGGCGATATCCGCGCAGTCTGCTCGCAGCGGTGATCCTTCGCATTCGGGCCGACGGCGCGGTCAGCGGACCGCGCGCCGCGTTGTGCAAAGCCTGGCTGGTCCGCGACGCCCGCTGGTCCCGGTCGGGGCGCCCGGGCGAGACGACCGACACCGACACCGACACCGGCACCGACACCGGCACCGATCCCGACCCCGAGGAGGAGCTCGTGAGTCTGAACCGCGACGACCCGAACCTGGCCTATCGGCTCGGGCGCCTGTTCGCCGTGCTGGAAAGCATCCAGCGCGCCGCGCTCGGCCGGCTCAACGCGACGATCCGCGACCGCTATTTCGGCGCCGCCTCGGCGACCCCAGGCAGCGTGTTCCCGCTCTTGCTGCGCAACGCCAACCACCATTTGGCGGTCCTGCGCAAGAGCGGCGACCGCGGCGGCCTTGCCCATTGGTTCGAGGCGGAGATCGGCCAGATCCTGGACGCCTTCGAGCGCGACTTCCCGCGCCACCTGCGCATCGAGGACCAGGGCCGGTTCGCCGTCGGTTACTACCACCAGCGCAGCCACCGCAAGACCGAGACCGACCCCGATTCCCTGTCCCAGACCGTTGCCGAGGCCTGAAGCGATGACCGCGATCACCCGCCGTTATGAATTTATCTTTCTGTTTGACGTCACCAACGGTAACCCGAACGGCGACCCGGACGCCGGCAATCTGCCGCGGCTGGACCCGGAAACCAACGAAGGGCTGGTCACTGATGTCTGCCTGAAGCGCAAGATCCGCAACTATGTCGGCCTGGTCCGCGAGGGTGAGCCGCGTTTCGGCATTTATGTCCAGGAGGGTGCGATCTTGAACGAGGCGCACCGCAAAGCCTATGTCGCGGTGCGCCCCGACGAGCCGGACACCGCGGGTGCAAAAAAACTGTCGCCGCGCACCGCCGGTGAGGAACAGGCGGTGCGCGCGTTCATGTGCGACAATTTCTTCGATGTCCGCACCTTCGGCGCGGTGATGAGCACCGGCATCAACTGCGGCCAGGTGCGCGGGCCGGTCCAGTTTTCGTTTGCCCATTCGATCGAACCGATCCTGCCGCTGGAAGTATCGATCACACGGATGGCCGCGACCTCGGAGAAGGAACTGAAAGAGCGCACCGAGGGGGGAGAGGACGAGCGGCGCGACGCGCGCACGATGGGGCGCAAGCATATTGTGCCCTATGGCCTGTATCGCGGGCACGGCTACATCTCGGCCAAACTGGCCGAACGCACCGGGTTCGACGACGACGACCTCGAGCTTCTGTGGACCGCGCTGGCCGAGATGTTCGACCACGACCGGTCGGCCGCGCGCGGCGAGATGACGGCGCGCCGGCTGATCGTGTTCGGCCATGACTGTGCGCTCGGCAACGCGCCGGCGAGCCGGTTGTTCAAGCGGGTCACCGTGCTCCGTCGTTTCCAGGGCGCGACCTACGACCCGACCTCTCAAGGAACCGACAATCTGCCGCCGGCGCGCCGGTTCGAAGACTACGAGGTCGCGATCGATGACACCGACCTGCCGGCCGGGGTCGAGATCATCGACCGTCTGTAGGCGGGCGGGCGGGAAGCGGCGATGGAGGCCGACGACACCGTCCCGATCTCCGCGCTCCAGCACCATCTGTTCTGCCCGCGCCAATGCGCGCTTATTCATGTCGAGCGGGTGTGGGAGGAAAACCGGCTGACTGCCGAGGGCCGGGTGCTCCACGCGGGTGCCGACACCGGCCGGGCGGAACGTCGCGGTGCGGTGCGGATCACCCGGGCGGTGGCGCTACGCTCGGATCGGCTCGGCTTGACCGGGATCGCCGACGTTGTCGAATGGCACGGCGCGCACACCCTTTCCGGTCGAGTACAAACGCGGCCGACCCAAAGCGCATCGGGCCGACCAAGTCCAGTTGTGTGCCCAGGCGCTGTGTCTCGAGGAGATGACCGGTCGGGCGGTGTCGGAAGGCGCGTTGTTTTATGGCGAACAGCGTCGCCGTCACGTCATCGCGTTCGATGACGGGCTGCGCGGGTTGACCGAGGCGACCGCAGCGGCGGTCCACGCCATGATCGCGACCGGCCGGACGCCGCCGCCGGAGTACGCGGCGGCGAAATGCGGCAGCTGCTCGCTGATCGCAGTCTGCCAACCGCGCCGGCTCGCCAAACCGGTCGAGGTTGCGGCCTGGCTGGTTCGGCAGTTGGGAGACTGACACCGTGCGTCGCCATCTCAACACCGTGTTCATCACCACCGAGGGCGCGTGGCTGCGCAAGGACGGTGCCAACATCGTGGTCGAAGTCGAGCGGCGCGAGATCGGGCGGGTACCGGTGCATCTTGTCGGCGGCGTGGTGTGCTTCGGCCGGGTCGGGGTGTCGCCGCCGTTGATGGGGTACCTGGCCGAGCAAGGGGTTGCGCTGTCGTTTCTGTCCGAGCACGGGCGCTTTCTCGCCCGGGTCGAGGGCCCGCAGAGCGGCAATGTTCTATTGCGCCGGCGCCAGTATCGGCTTGCTGACGACGATCCGTCCGGCGCTGTGATCGCGCGCGCGATCGTCGCCGCCAAGGCATCCAACCAGCGGGCGGTGGTGCGGCGGGCGTTGCGCGATCACGGGTCGGCCTTGCCGGCGGAAGCCGGCGCCCGCCTTGACGACGCCCAGCGGCGGCTTGCGGACGCGGCGCGTCTGGCTGCGACGGCAGCGACCCTTGAGGCGGTGCGCGGCCACGAGGGCGACGCTGCCGGCACCTACTTTGCGGTGTTCGATCATTTGATCCGGAGCGACCACCCGGACATGACATTTACCGGACGGAGCCGCCGGCCGCCGCGCGATCCCTGCAACGCCCTCTTGTCGTTCCTTTACGCACTGTTGGGTCACGACTGTCGTTCGGCCTTGGAGACGGTCGGGCTGGACCCCCAGGTTGGGTTTCTCCACCGAGACCGCCCGGGACGGGCGGGTTTGGCGCTTGATCTGATGGAAGAGTTTCGACCGATCCTCGCCGACCGGGTCGCGCTCAGCCTGATCAACCGGCAGCAGGTCGGGCCGTCCGATTTCACGCGCGAGGAGACCGGCGCAACCCTGCTCGGCGACGAGGCGCGCAAGACCGTCCTGGCGGCGTATCAGGAGCGCAAGCGCGACTCAATCACCCATCCGTTCCTCAACGAGCGGCTGAGTTTCGGTCTGGTGCCGTTGATCCAGGCCCGGCTCCTGGCGCGTCATCTGCGGGGCGATCTTGACGGGTATCCACCGTTCCTCTGGAAGTAGCGGGGATTTGTTTTGGGACGCCGACCGAGACTGGGTCACGGATCTTGAAAGCGGTGCCGGGGGGTCGGCGTATGTTGATGCTGATCACGTATGACGTGAGTACCCAGGACACGGCTGGGCGTCGACGCCTGCGCCGGGTTGCCCGGGCGTGCCAAGATTATGGGCAGCGGGTCCAGTTGTCGGTATTCGAATGCGAGGTTGATCCCGCACAATGGACGGCGTTGCGGGCGCGCCTGATCAAGGAGATTGACCCTTTGACAGATAGCCTTCGGTTCTACCGTTTGGGCGCCGACGCCGGACGACGGATCGAGCATGTTGGCGCCAAACCGGTGCTCGACCTGGACGGGCCGTTGATTTTCTAGGCGGCGTTACGGACGGTCGCGACGACGATCACCGCTCCGCGAACCCCAAGCGCCCACGATTTGGCAGCCGGGTTCGCGCACAGTCATTGTCACAAGGAGTCAGTGCCTTGCCGCGGCCAGCCCTGGTCTCGCCATGCGGCCGAACCGGCAACCTGCCGGGTTCGCGCAAACGGGCCAGTGGCGGGTTCTTGGACAACTGGATAGAGTCAAGGGGGGTCGCCCCTCGCGCAGGGGCGTGGATTGAAACGCGGGTAACACAACGGCAACCATATCGTTTTCTGGGTCGCCCCTCGCGCAGGGGCGTGGATTGAAACGAGCACTATGACGCCCTGTCGATCCTCGACCAGATCGGTCGCCCCTCGCGCAGGGGCGTGGATTGAAACTTTGCGCCACGCGACGCCGCACGCAGGGCACCGATGTCGCCCCTCGCGCAGGGGCGTGGATTGAAACCACGCCCGGGTCGGTGCCGACACCACGATCAAGGTCGCCCCTCGCGCAGGGGCGTGGATTGAAACGTATCGACCGCGGCAATCCGGTCCTGGCCGGCAAGTCGCCCCTCGCGCAGGGGCGTGGATTGAAACCCGGTGGAAGGGAATCCTGTCCTCCTTGTCCAGGTCGCCCCTCGCGCAGGGGCGTGGATTGAAACAACGGTCGAATGTCTTGTCCTCGCAACCCCACCCGTCGCCCCTCGCGCAGGGGCGTGGATTGAAACGTCGCCTCGGCGACGGCCTCAACAACATCGTCTGGTCGCCCCTCGCGCAGGGGCGTGGATTGAAACGATGTTATGCATGTCATGCAGTATGACGCGCCCCGGTCGCCCCTCGCGCAGGGGCGTGGATTGAAACGTCGAGGCCGGCGCGGGCCCGAAGGCGGCGCCACGTCGCCCCTCGCGCAGGGGCGTGGATTGAAACCATTCCGATCTCGACGGGCCCGATCCGGCCCGAGTCGCCCCTCGCGCAGGGGCGTGGATTGAAACCATGATGTTGGCCGCGGCATCAAAATCGACCGTGGTCGCCCCTCGCGCAGGGGCGTGGATTGAAACTCGTTTCAGGTCGGTGATGTTTTCTACCACGCACGGTCGCCCCTCGCGCAGGGGCGTGGATTGAAACATTGCCTCGGCGAGGAGGCTGTGCTGATCGCAGGTCGCCCCTCGCGCAGGGGCGTGGATTGAAACTTGTAGCGGCCCCACTGAGGGGCGGCTTGTCAGGTCGCCCCTCGCGCAGGGGCGTGGATTGAAACACCGCTTGAAGAACGGCGCCGCACAGTGGGCAACGTCGCCCCTCGCGCAGGGGCGTGGATTGAAACGATCCATTGGTCATGCTGCGTGGTCCTGGGCTGTGGGTCGCCCCTCGCGCAGGGGCGTGGATTGAAACCTTCGGGGGTGGCGGTAGCTTTTTGGACAGTCTGGTCGCCCCTCGCGCAGGGGCGTGGATTGAAACCATTGCGCACGGCTGCGATCCGCTCGATGCCGCGGTCGCCCCTCGCGCAGGGGCGTGGATTGAAACCCGATGTCCGCCGCATAATCGCTCGGCAGCGGGAAGTCGCCCCTCGCGCAGGGGCGTGGATTGAAACAATGTGGTCCAGGAACATCTGATCACCGGCGGTCGTCGCCCCTCGCGCAGGGGCGTGGATTGAAACCTCGCCCTTCAGGTTCAAGGCGTCGAGCGCCTGCGTCGCCCCTCGCGCAGGGGCGTGGATTGAAACGCAATTGATATCACTGAACGCCCGAGGGTGTATGGTCGCCCCTCGCGCAGGGGCGTGGATTGAAACTCCAGGCCTGAATGTGGTAGCCGAGCCGGAAGAGTCGCCCCTCGCGCAGGGGCGTGGATTGAAACCGGGTATCGCTGCTCGACGGTCCTGGCGTGGCGGGTCGCCCCTCGCGCAGGGGCGTGGATTGAAACCTTTACGGCGGCAGGCTTCCGGCGCCCTCGACGGAGTCGCCCCTCGCGCAGGGGCGTGGATTGAAACAGGGAAGGTGCGTCGTGAGCGCCGCCGGCCGCGCTGTCGCCCCTCGCGCAGGGGCGTGGATTGAAACCTCTTAATCACCCAATCGTTGGCCGGTGTCGATGGTCGCCCCTCGCGCAGGGGCGTGGATTGAAACTAGTTGGCAGTACACCGACTATTAAAGGCGCCAGGTCGCCCCTCGCGCAGGGGCGTGGATTGAAACCGCACCTTGGCCGCCGGCCCGAAAATCGCGGCCCGTCGCCCCTCGCGCAGGGGCGTGGATTGAAACTCGTTCCAGGTCGGCGATGTCTTTTATCATGCCCGTCGCCCCTCGCGCAGGGGCGTGGATTGAAACAATTTCTGCAATGCCCTCAGAAATCAGTGGGACGTCGCCCCTCGCGCAGGGGCGTGGATTGAAACGTTCGCGGACGAGCTGGTAGGTGAGGGCCTCACGGTCGCCCCTCGCGCAGGGGCGTGGATTGAAACAGGCGGCCGACCGGGGCGGCCGGGCACACCAAGGTCGCCCCTCGCGCAGGGGCGTGGATTGAAACGTGGGAGCGGGTGACGACGCACTTCGCCCAAGAAGTCGCCCCTCGCGCAGGGGCGTGGATTGAAACCGAGGAAGGGGTCGCGGCGGCTGAGAGGGTGCGCGTCGCCCCTCGCGCAGGGGCGTGGATTGAAACATCTCGATCGCCATGGGAAGAGGTCCTTGTCGGAGTCGCCCCTCGCGCAGGGGCGTGGATTGAAACACAAAGTCCGGCGCTAAGTTCTCTTCATTCTCATGTCGCCCCTCGCGCAGGGGCGTGGATTGAAACGATCTCATCGATCAGCACGGCCCGAACCGAGGCGCGTCGCCCCTCGCGCAGGGGCGTGGATTGAAACCACTCCCCACCGGCCGTGCACACAAAGGCGCGCGCGTCGCCCCTCGCGCAGGGGCGTGGATTGAAACACCAAGCCGACGTCCGCCCTCCCAGACCGCGCCGGTCGCCCCTCGCGCAGGGGCGTGGATTGAAACACGCGCATCGCCGTCGATTACGTCCGGGATGATGGGTCGCCCCTCGCGCAGGGGCGTGGATTGAAACCCCGCCAATCTGGCCGGTCTGCGGGTCGCGGCCGGTCGCCCCTCGCGCAGGGGCGTGGATTGAAACGACGACAGCGGCGAAGCGATGCCGGCGCCGCGCAGGTCGCCCCTCGCGCAGGGGCGTGGATTGAAACTTGATCCAGCCGTTTGAGCCACGCCGCCAGCCGGGTCGCCCCTCGCGCAGGGGCGTGGATTGAAACACTTCCGTGCGAAGGTCGCGGGCAATCGGTACGGTCGCCCCTCGCGCAGGGGCGTGGATTGAAACAGCCGCACCCAGAAGCGGACGATCGAGGGGCCGCGGGTCGCCCCTCGCGCAGGGGCGTGGATTGAAACGACGACATCCGGCAGGCACTGGGGACGGGCGCCGAGTCGCCCCTCGCGCAGGGGCGTGGATTGAAACTGTTTGTACCCGGCGTCGATCGCGACCCGCTCGGGTCGCCCCTCGCGCAGGGGCGTGGATTGAAACGCGACCGGCCCGCTTCAAGGTCACCCGCGCCCCGTCGCCCCTCGCGCAGGTGAGCCTGATCAAGATATCTGAGGGTGTTCCGGCTTTTTTGGGTACCCAATTTGAGGTCTAGCCGGCCAGCGCCCTCGCCGATCGTGCCGGATAGCGGC
>JANQHG010000017.1 GCA_028277115.1 Azospirillaceae bacterium | reverse complement strand
GGCTCCGCCCGCGCGGTCGAGCGGGTCGAGGAATTCGCGCGCTGCGACCGGCTGGCCGCGCCGGTCTGCGCTGCGGCGCCTTGACGGGCATGCAACCGGCATGCTCCCCAACCATTCGACAATGGATGGCGCCGGTTTCGGTCAGCCGTCCGCAGGCGCCAAAATCGGGATGCCGCGAAATGGAGTCAAGTCAAGAATATCCTTATCCCCGGTCACAATGCAGTCGGCCGCGCCGTTGATCGCCACATCGCGGACAACTCGCCGGCTTTGGCCGTCAAGGTATGGAAATCAGCGGTCCGGGTTCTGATCGGCATCAAATCTGCCCCATCGTCTTGATCCGCGCCTTGGGGTGGATCTCGTTCTGCGACATCACCACCGTGCTCGGCCGGAACCGCTCGACGATCGAGCGCACGTAGGGGCGGATGCCGGGGCTGGTCAGCAACACCGGGGTTTCGCCCATCATCGCGTGCTTTTCGAACACCTGGCGCACGCCGTTGATGAAGTCCTGGAGCTGCGACGGCGCCATCGCCAGCTGCTTGTCCTCGCCGTCGCCGACCAGGGACTGGGCGAACGCCTGCTCCCACTCGGCCGACAGGGTGATCAGCGAGATGAAGCCCATCTCGTTGGTGTTGGCGTCGGAGATCTGGCGCGACAGCCGGTGGCGGACATGCTCGGTGATGTGGGTGATGTTGCGGGTGATCGCCGAGGCCTCGGACACCGCTTCCAGAATGGTCGGCAGATCGCGCACCGAAATTCGTTCGCCGAGCAGGGATTGCAGGACGCGCTGCAGGCCGCCGACCGTGATCTGGCTCGGCACCACGTCCGCCACCAGCTTTTGGTGCTCCTGGCCCATCTCGTCGAGCAGCTTTTGCGTCTCGGTGTAGGACAGCAGCTCCGGCATGTTGTCCTTGATGATCTCGGTGATGTGCGTGGTGATCACGGTCGAGGGATCGACCACCGTGTAGCCGCGGAACATCGCTTCTTCGCGGTACGCCGACTCGACCCAGATCGCCGGCAGCCCGAAGGTCGGTTCGGTGGTCTGTTCGCCCGGGAGACTCATCGCCTCGCCGCGCGGGTCCATCACCAACAGCATGCTCGGGCGCAAGTCGCCGCGGCCAGCCTCGATCTCCTTGACCCGTACCACGTAGGTGTTGGGCGGCAGCTGCAAATTGTCCTGGATGCGCACCGCCGGCATGATGAAGCCGACCTCGTTGGCGATCTGGCGCCGCAGGCCGCGGATCTGGTCGGTCAGGCGGTGGGTGCCGGGTTCTGGCTGGTTGATCAGCGCGAGCAGGCCATAGCCGAGCTCGAGGCGGAGCAGGTCGATCGCAAGCGCGGTCGCGATCGGTTCCTCGGCGACCGGGGCTTGGGGGCCGGCCGCCGCCTGTTCTTCGGCGGCGGCCGCGGCGGCCTCGGCCTCCTGGCGCGCCCGGACCCTCGGCAGGAAATAGGCGGCCGCCCCGGTGCCGCCGGCCAGCACCAGGAACGGCAGCATCGGCATGCCCGGCAACAACGCCATCGCGCCGAGCAGCGCCGCGCTCATGCCGAACACGTTGGGCGAGGCCGCGATCTGGGTCATCAACAACCGGTCGGTGGTCTCGGTCTGGCCCGACTTGGAGACCAGGAAACCGGCCGAGATCGAGATCATCAAAGCCGGGATCTGTGAGACCAGGCCGTCGCCGATGGTCAGGCGCGTGAAGGTCTCGGCCGCCTCCATGAACGGCATGTCGTGGCGCAGCGCCCCGATGATGATGCCGCCGATCGCGTTGATGAAGGTGATCAAAAGCCCGGCGACCGCGTCGCCCTTGACGAACTTCGACGCACCGTCCATCGAGCCGTAGAACGCCGCCTCGTCCTCGAGCTCCTTGCGCCGTTCGCGTGCCTGGGACTCGTCGATCATGCCGGCGGACAGGTCAGCGTCGATCGCCATCTGCTTGCCCGGCATCGCGTCCAAGGTAAAGCGCGCCGCGACCTCGGCGATCCGGCCCGAACCGGCGGTGATCACCTTGAAATTGACCAGGGTCAAAATGCCGAAGACGATCACGCCGATCAGAAAATCGCCCTGCATCACGAAGCCGGAGAACGCCTGGATGATGCCGCCGGCGGCATCGGTGCCCTCGTGGCCATAGGCGAGGATCAGGCGGGTCGACGCGAGATTGAGCGCAAGTCTGAGCAGGGTGGTGATCAGAAGGACGGTCGGGTAGGAGCTGAACTGGGTCGGCTTCTCCATGAACAGGACCGCCATCAAGATCATCACCGCGACCGTGATCGACAGCGCCAAGAACGCGTCGAGCAGCCAGGTCGGCATCGGCATGATCAAGACGACCAGGATCGTCACGATCCCGAATGCAAGCGCGATGTCGCCGCGCTGCATGAACGACCGCGACGCGCCGATCAGGTCGGCCACCAGGTTGGTGCCGCCCGCCGCCGGTGCCGCGACT
This sequence comes from Azospirillaceae bacterium, assembly GCA_028277115.1. Classification (GTDB taxonomy): domain Bacteria; phylum Pseudomonadota; class Alphaproteobacteria; order Azospirillales; family Azospirillaceae; genus JANQHG01. The sequence goes on along the minus strand of JANQHG010000017.1, from coordinate 7,272 downwards.
TGGCCGTCGCCGCCTTGTTCGGTCAATGCCATGGTCGCGCTGTCCGCTGGCTGGTGAGGATTTGGGGGCTTGCGCCCCGACACCCCCCATCAGGGGGGTGTCCCCCGCACGGCGGACAGGCCGCCCCCGGCGCCGGCAGCGTCGCCGTAGCGTAGGGGTTGACACCCCAGCCTACGATTCGTGCGTAGGTTGGGGTGTCACCCCCAACTTTCCCCCCGCCGTCGCGGGGGGCGGAGTCTTCCAGGTCATCCAGGGCGGATCGGCCGAACGCCTGTGGGGACCCCAAGAGCATCTCTAACCGTCCTGCAACACCGCCCGATCAACCTCGCGCGGCGGCGGCACCTCGATCCCGTCCTCGGTGTACTGCTTCAACTTGTTGCGCAGCGTCCGGATCGAGATACCGAGAATGGTCGCGGCATGGGTGCGGTTGCCGAGGCAGTGCTGAAGAGTGTCGATGATCAGGTCTCGCTCGACCTCGGCGACGGTCTTGCCGACCAGGCCGCCGGTCCCGCTGCCCGGCAAGCGCGCGCCGTGCGCCGCCGCAGCCGCCGCCGCGGGGGGGACGACCGGCGCCGGCGCGGCGTCGGCCGGCGCCAACAGATCGCTCGACAGGTGGATCGCGTCCGGCGGGATCTCGTTGCCCTGGGCGAGCAGGACCGCGCGGTGCATGGTGTTTTCGAGCTCGCGGACATTGCCGCGCCAATGGTGCGCGGTCAGCAACGCGAGCGCGGCCTCCGACAGCGGCCGTTCGGGCAGGCTGTTGGCCTCGGTGTACTTACGCACGAAGTATCGCGCGAGCAGCGGGATGTCGCGCGGCCGGCCGCGCAGCGGCGGCAGGGTCACGGTCACGACATTGATCCGGAAGAACAAGTCCTCGCGGAAGGTGCCGGCCTTGACCTCTTGCTCGATCGCCCGGTTGGTGGTCGCGATCAGGCGGAAATCGACCTTGACCGGCTGGGTGCCGCCGACCCGGTCGATCTCGCGCTCCTGGATCGCGCGCAGCAGCTTGGCTTGCAGCCTGGGGTGCATCTCGCTGATCTCGTCGAGGAACATGGTGCCGCCGCTGGCTTCCTCGAACTTGCCGAGCCGTCGCGCGACCGCGCCGGTGAACGCGCCCTTCTCATGGCCGAACAGCTCGGACTCGAGCAGGTTCTCCGGGATCGCCGCGCAGTTGACCGACACAAAGCGCTCGCCGGCGCGCCGGCTCTTGCGGTGGATGTAGCGCGCCATCAACTCCTTGCCGGTGCCGGACTCGCCGGTGATCAGGACGGACGCGTCGCTCGGCGCGATCTGGTCGGCTAGGCGCAACACCCGGGTCATCGCCGGGTCCTCGCACACGATCGCGTGGCTCTCGGCCGCGACCGCCTCCAGGACCGCGGCGATCAGGTCGGCGTCGGGCGGCAGCGGGATGTATTCCTTCGCGCCGGAGCGGATCGCCTTGACCGCGGCCGGCGCGTCGGTGCCGATGCCGCACGCGATCACCGGCACGGTGAACCGCTCGGCCTTGAGGCTGCGGATCAACGCCTCGATGTCGAGCTTGACGTCGATCAGGACGAGGTCGATCCCGGCGGCGGCACGCAACGCGTGCAGCGCGCCGTCGATGCTGTCGGTATGCGCGACCTTGGCACCGCGCTGCAGCGCGATCTTGCTCGCCGCCCCGATGTAGCCGTCGAGCGAGCCGACAATCAACACACGCATCAGTGATCAACTCCCCCCGCGCGCGAAATCGTTACCCCGCGCCGAAATATCTGATCCGCTCCGCCGGCGGTAAAACCCGGTTCAGCTGGTGTTCCAGCCGCAAAGGATTCTCCTGACGCGCGATCGACACCGACCCGATCATCCACACGCTCGCCAAAAGGGCGTCGTCGGCGGCGGTGCCCTCGACTTTGCCCGCGAGCGGGTGCAAGACCATGTTGCCGAGCACCGCGCCGTAAAAGGTCGTGAGCAGCGCGATCGCCATGCCTGGGCCGATCGCCGCCGGGTCGTCGAGCCGGCCGAGCATCTGGATCAGGCCGACCAGGGTACCGATCAGCCCCATCGCCGGCGCGACCTCGGCGGCGCGGCGCAGGATCGCGACCGCGCGCGCCCGGTCGGCCAGCGTGGTCTCGGCCTCGGCGCGCAGGGTCCGCTCGATCTCCTCGGGCGGCTGGCCCTCGGTGATCAGGGCGACCCCGCGCTCGAGCAGCGGCTCGCCGCGGATCTCGTCGCGCAGGGTCGCGAGCGTGTCGAGCCCGGTGCGCCGTGCGGCGTCGGCGAGCAGCAGCATGCGCCGCGCCGCCGCGCGCGGCGCGATCACCCCGCGGACCATGGTGCGGCCGACCGTGCGCGCCACCGTGCCGGCGTCGCGCACGCCATAAGACACCATGGTGACCGCCGCGGTGCCGCCGAGCACCACCAGGAGCGACGGCGGGTGCAGGAAATCATCGACCGCGCCGCCGGCGATCATCGCGACCAGGATCACCCCGAACGCGGCGACCAGGCCGAGCACGGTCGCGAGATCGACCTTGCGCTGCCGCGGCGCCGGCGCGGTCGGGACATAGGCCGCGGTGAGCGCGTCGTCGATCGAGCCGTCGGTGGTCATGCCCGGTCGGACTTGATGATTTCGGTCATGGTCACGCCAAGCCGGTCTTCGACCACCACGACCTCGCCGCGTGCGACCAGGCGGTTGTTGACGTAGATGTCGATCGCCTCTCCGACCTTGCGGTCGAGCTCGACCACGGCGCCGCGGCCGAGCTTCAGGAGCTGGCTCACCTGCATGGTCGCCTTGCCGAGAACGGCGGAGATCTGCACCGGGATCTCGTAGACCGCCTCGAGGTCCTTGGTCGCCGACGGCGCGCTTTCGAAGTTCGCGACCGCGCCGCCGCCCGCCTTGTCGTCGCCGAGCTCGTTCAGCGTGAAGCTCTCGTTGGTGGTCATCCGCGGGTCTCCCGAAAGCGCGGGCGGCGTGCCGCCGTCACGGTTGGGCGAGGTTATGGTCGATCACGCGCTCGATCTCGGCGATCAACTGGTCGGTGTTGCGCTCGGCGCCGCCGTCGGCCCATTCGACCCGGCAGTCTGCCGGCCCGAGGGTGCCGTCGGCGCGCACGACCAGCCGCCCGGCAAACCCGGCCGCCTCGGGCGTCGCCTCGATCCGTTCGCGGAGCTCGTCGGCGCCCGCGGTCGGCACCCGGATCGCCAGGCGCGGCTCGTCGATCAGGTCGGCGAGACACGTGGTGACCAGCGCCTCGATCTCGGCGACCCCGTGGCGTTCGGCCAGGGTCGGCATCAGCTTCTTGACGATCACCATCGCGAGCGCCAGCGGCTGGGCCCGACGCATGTCGTTCAGCGCATCGCGCTCGCGCACCAGCGAGGTCACGCCCTTGGCGATCCGGTCGAGCGCCTGGGCGAGCCGCGCCGCCGCCTGCTTTTCCGCCTCGGCACGGCCGGCTTTTTGTCCGGCGTCGCGTCCGGCCTTTTCGCCCTCCTTGAACGCCTGGGATTTGGCCTGGGCCAGCTCCTTGGCGGTGTAGGTCGGCTCGGGCGGTGGCGCCGGCTTGGCGTCCTTGGCGGGGGCCGGCTTGGCCGGTTTGGCCCGCGGGTCGAAATCGACCTCGAACAGGAACGGTCGGATGTTGGTCATGGGGCGCCGGTGTCCCTCGAACGGGCCGCGGTTTGGGGGCGTTGCCCCCCGACACCCCTCACCAGGGGTAGCCCCCCTAAACCCCAATAAGTCGGGGTCCAGGGGGGTGTGCCCCCTGGCGGGGGTCGAGGGGGCAGCGCCCCCCGCACGGCCGACAGGCCGCATACGGCACCGCAGTTGGCTCGGCCAACGGCCGGACAGAAAATCCCGTCCCCCGCCCCAAAGCGGGGCAAGGTGGCCGCGCCAGCGGCCGGATGGGGGCATACGGCGGCGCCGGTGGCGGGGGTGCCGCGTCGTTTGATCCAGGGCGGGTCGGCCGACGGCCGGTGGGGAACCAATGATGACCGCATCAGTAGATCAGCTCGTCCTCGCCCTTGCCCTCGGCGATCACGATCTCGCCGCGCGACGCCAGGTCCTTGGCCAGCTGGACCATGTAGGTCTGGGCGTCGTCGACGTCGCGCACCCGGACCGGGCCCATCGAGCCCATGTCTTCGCGCAAGATCTTGCTCGCACGCTCGGCCATATTGGTGAAGAACAGGTCGCGCAGACCTTCCGACGCGCCTTTGAGCGCGATCGCCAGCTTCGACTTGTCGACCGATTTCAGCAGGGTCTGAACCCCGCTCGGGTCGAGCTTGCTCAAGTCCTCGAAGGTGAACATCAAGGCCTTGATCTTCTCGGCGCTTTCGCGGTTGCGCTCTTCCAGCGCGGCCAGGAAACGCTGCTCGGTGGTGCGGTCGAGGTTGTTGAAAATCTCCGCCAGCATCTCGTGGGAGTCGCGGCGGTTGGTGCGCGCCAGGTTGGTCATGAACTCGGTCCTCAAGGTTCGTTCGACGTCGTCCAACACCTCTTTTTGCACCGCCTCCATGCGCAGCATGCGCATGATCACTTCCATCGCGAAGCTCTCGGGCAGCAACGCGAGCACCCGGCCGGCGTGGTCGGCCTTGACCTTGGACAGGACGACCGCGACCGTCTGCGGGTACTCGTTCTTGAGGTAGTTGGCCAGAACACTTTCGTTGACGTTGCCGAGCTTGTCCCACATGGTGCGGCCGGCCGGACCACGGATATCCTCCATGATCGCGTCGACCTTGTCCTTGTTCAGCACCTTGAGCAACAACCGCTCGGTACTTTCGTAGGACCCGACCAGGGAGCCGGTCGACGACATCGCTTCGGCGAACTCGACGAACAGGCGTTCGGTCAAGTTCGCGCTGACCGACCCCAGGTTGGCCATGGTTTGGGAAATCTCGCGGATCTCCTCGTCATCCATGTGCTGGCACAGCTTGGCGGCGTATTCCTCGCCGATCGCCAGCATCAAGATGGCCGCCTTTTCCGGCCCGGTCAGCGTGCGATAATCGTCCCGGATGCGAACCGCCACGGTTCGGCCTCCCCCATCAAATCCCCGCGCCCGATCCTTATGGGATACTCAAACCAGATGGGCGCCGGTCAGCCCTCCTGGTAGAGCCAGTTGCGGATGATCGCGACCGCCTCTTCCGGGTGTTTGTCGATGATCTCGCCGACCTTGCGCAGCGACGACGCGCGCACCCGGCCCTCAACCCGGTTGATGTCGATCATCTGCTCCAGGTCCTCGTCGGCCTGGGCGGCCTCGAGCGCGAGGTCGTCGGCCAGCCCGCCGATCTGGATCGGGGCACCCGACTGGTCGGTCAGGAGCCCCATTTCGTCCTCTTCGTCGCCCGGCCGTTCGAACGCCTTGGTGATCAGCGGGCGGACGACCAGCAGGATGATCAAGACCGCGACGATGCCGAGAATCAGCATCTCGGCGATCCGGAAGAGATCGTCCTTGGGAATACCGAAGATCTTGTCGCCCTCGGCCTCGAATTCTTCTTCGGCCGAGGTAAAGCGCATGTTGACCACTTCGAGCACGTCGCCGCGCACCGCGTCGTAGCCGACCGCGGACGCGACCAGTTTTTCGATCTGGTCGAGCTCGTCCTGACTGCGCGGCTGGTAGACCGGCGCCTCGCCCTCGGCGCCCGGTTGATAGGTGCCATCGATCAGGACCGCGATCGACAACCGGCGGACCACCCCGGTCTCGCGGACGTGGGAGCGCACGGTGCGGCTGATTTCGTAGTTGATCGTTTCTTCGGTGCGGTTGCTTTGGCTGCTGGTCAGGGGGCCGACGCTGCCCTCGGCCCCGGCGGCCTGGTTGCCGCCGGGCAGGTTGGCGTCGACCGTGACCGGCTCCAAGGGGTCGCGCTCTTCGGCGCGGTTGCCTTCGGTCACGGTCTGGGTCGAGCGCACCACCTGGGCGTCGGGGTCGTAGAATTCCTCGTTGGTGGTGATCCGGTCGAAGTCGAGGTCGGCCGACACCTCGGCGCGCACCGCGCCGTAGCCGAGCGAGCGGCCGAGCAGCTCTTCGATCGTTCGGGTCAGGCGGCGTTCGTAGGCGCGCTTTTTCTCCTCGGCCGTCTGCATCATCATCGCCGGGCTGTCTTGGTCCATGCCGCGGGCGAGCAAGCGGCCGGAGCTGTCGACAATCGCGACCCTGGACGGCTCGAGATCGGGGACGGCGGACGCGATGATGTGTTGGATCGCGGCGATCTGCTCGCGCTCGAGCCGGGCGCCCGGGCGCAGCTTCAAGAACACGCTGGCGGTCGCGGTGTTGCGTTGGCGGCTGAACAGCTCGCGCCGGGGCAGCACCAGATGGACCCGCGCCTGCTGGACCCCGGCGAGCGTGCCGACGGTGCGCGCCATCTCGCCCTCGAGCGCGCGCAGCTGGTTCATGTTCTGGATGAAGCTGGTGGTGCCGAAGCCTTCGGTGCGGTCGAACAGCTCGTAGCCGACGTTGCCGCCGGACGGCAGGCCCTGCTGGGCCATCTGCATGCGGACCTGACCGACCTGGCCGGCGGGGACCATGATCTTGGTCCCGGTTGGATCGACCTGGAACGGGATGTTCGCCTGGGTCAGCTGCTCGCCGATCGCGGCGGCGTCGGCGGTGGAGAGCTCGCTGTACAGGAGCTCCATGTTCGGCGCGGCGATCCGGCTGGTCAAATAGAAGAAAAAGCCGATCAGCCCGAGCCCGACCGCGCCCATCATGGCAAGGCGCGCCGGCCCGAGGTTGCGCATGGTGTCGAGAAATGAGTTCAAGACCAGATGCCCTCATCTGCCGGGTCATCGCCGGGGCGGGCGCGGCGTCCCGCGCCGCTGCCGACCCATGCCGGCGGGCCGCTCGCCAACCCGTTACCATTCCCTTTACGCCGGCCGCCGTGAAGCCTTGGTTAAGGCCGGCAAAATTTGCCTAGCGCCCGCGGGCGCAAGCCGCGGCCGGGCCGGTTCTGGGAGCGGGCGGGGCGGCGTCCCTCTGGCGAAAAACATGAACCGATCGCGAACTTCGCGCAAGGGTGGGTGTATCGGCGGGCCTCGGAAGGGGCATCAATCAAGGTATGGGCACGGTATGGGGTCCGCCCCTGTCAAGGGCGGTGCGATGAGCCGATGACGCGCGCGAATGCGTCATCGGCCGCCGAAAGCCCATCCATGATCGTCTCCAGCCGTGACCGTCTGATACCAAATCCGATTGTTTGGTTCCGGTTATCCACGCCTGAGGAAACTGTTCACCGATCCTGTAGGTTGGGGCGATCGGCCGGCACGGTCTGCCGGTTTGCATCGCCGGTGGGGGCCGATCGCCCCAACATCGGCGGTTC
>JANQHG010000011.1 GCA_028277115.1 Azospirillaceae bacterium | reverse complement strand
CGCGCGTCAATCGGTCGCGGCCGTCGGCCAGGTCGGGGAACAGGCGGGCGAACTCGCCGTCATGCGGGGTCAGCACCGCGTCGGGGCCGAGCGCCGCCCACAGCGCCGCCGGTGCTTCGGCGAAGCTGGTCAGCGCATCGGCGTCGAGCACCGCGGCCTTACCGGCGGCGCGCGCCGCCAGGACCCGGCGCCGGGTCTCCGACCCGACCCCGGCGCCGGGGCCGAGCACCAGCGCGCCCCGGCGCGGGTCGTCGAGCAGCGCCGCGTACGCCGCGTCGTCGGCCACCGGGTCCACCATCACCGAGGCGAGCGCGGCCGCCTGGATCGCCCAGACCTCGGGCGGCGCCGCGAGCGTGACCAGCCCGGCGCCGACCCGCTGGGCGGCGCGGGCGGCCAGCCGCGTCGCGCCGGGGCGCCGGGCGCCGCCGACCACCACCAGGTGCCCGCGCCGGTACTTGTGGGTGTCGATCGCCGGCCACGGAAACGCCGCGGCCCACAGGTCGGGACCGTTGGCGAAGGTCTGCGGGCCGATCTCGTCGAGCACCCGGTCGGGAATGCCGATGCCGACGCACGTGACCCGCCCGGCGTGGTGCCGCCCGGGCAGCAGGACATGACCGGGCTTGCGCCGGAAGAAGGTGACGGTGCGGGTGGCGACCGGGGCGGTGCCGCGGATTTGGCCGGTGTCGCCGTCGACGCCGCTCGGCACATCGACCGCGACCACCGGCCAGTCGCGCACGGTCACCGCGGCGAGCGCCGCCGCCGCCGCCCCGTCGACCGGCCGGGCGAGACCGGCGCCGAACAGGGCATCGATCACGATCGGGGCCGCGCCCGCCGCCGCGACCACCGCGCCCGGATCGGGTTCGAGCGCGCGAACCGGGCCGCCCCAGCGCGCCGCCGCCGCCGCGGCGTCGCCCGACGCTCGGGCCGGATCGCCGAGCCGCGCGACCGTGACCGGCCAGCCGGCGGCGCGCAACGCCGCCGCCGCGATCAGGCCGTCGCCGCCGTTGTTGCCCGGTCCGCACAGCACCAGGACCGGCCGCGGCCGGCTCCAGGTCGCCGTGACCGCCTCAGCCACCGCGCCGCCAGCCGCGGCCATCAGCGCGAACCCGGTGATGCCGTCGCGGATCGCCGCGGCGTCGGCGGCCGCCATCTCGGCGACCGTGAGCAAGGCCGCGCGCCCGCGCGTCGGCGTCACCATCGCGGCCTGCCTCCGCGCCGCCCGGCGACCGGGTTGTGCCGTTCGGGGTAAGCTGCCGTGCCGATGAGGCCGGTGGCGGTTCGGGGACGAGGGGCCATATTGCACAGCAGTATATGTGCACTGCCCAGACCGGGACCCGCAGTGAGGGACAACAGGGCCATGTTCTCCGAGATTTGGCTTGCCTTTGATCCGTCACATGATTTGCCGGCGCTGATCGACCGGAGTTATCGCGACGCTGCGGCCGTGCGGGGGGACGCTGCCCCCCTGACGTTGGGGGCGCCAGCCCCCAAACCTGCGCCACCGGCGTCGGTGTCTGCCTACACCAACAGGTCGCGCGCCTTGGCGAGCTCCAGAACCTCGACCAAGGTCGGGTTCGGCCAGCCCTGCGTGCGCGCGACCTCCTCCTTGGCCAGCTTGATGAAGCCGCGCAACAACAGCCGCCGATCGCCGGTAATCTCGGCTTCGTCGCGCAGGCTCCCGACCACAACTTGCGCGAGATGTGTGCTCGAGACGGCGAAATAGGTCGGCAATTGGACCTTGAACAAAGCGGTGATATGCTGCAGGCGGATCAGATAGTCGATACCGTCGGCGAGCTCGTCCTCCGGCACTGATTTAAGGCTGGCCAGCGCCTTGCGCACGCTCGTCAGATTTTCTTCGCGCCAGGTCTCGAAGAAGACCGACTCCTGTGCCGCTTCGCTCGCCGCATCGTGCCAGCGCAGCAAGAACCGGGTCAGCCAGCCGATATCATCGCGGTCGGGCGGCACGCTGGTGCCCCATTTCATCCCTTGGCGCAGCCGCGCCTGGACTGCCGGTGCCAGTCGGTTCGACAGATACCGGGTCAGCTCCCGCCAATAATGGCTGAACACCCGTTCGGCCATCTGGTCTTCCAACAGACCGGACGCGACGATCGCGGACAAAGCCCGGGTCATCCGATCGAGCCGCCGGTCGATATCTTTGCGGCTCTTGTCCGGGACCATCATCGGCGGGGTGCCGCTGCGCGCGTCGAGCGCGAGCACCGCCTCGAGCGCGAGCCGCAGGTCGGTGCAGGTCGCCGCGAAATGGCCAGTCAGTGCCTCGGACAGCCGCTCCAATTCGACATGATCGGAACAGTAATCGCGAATGAGCCCGGCGATCAAAAGATAGTGTTGTTTGACGTTGATCGCGGTCAGGGGCAGAATCAGATAGTGGCGGGTGCCGTCCGATACCTCGGCAAGCTTGGTGCGCAACTCGTCGGTCGATTTGACCAGCATCTCGAGCCGTCGGGTCCGGGTCTGGGCCTGATCCTGGCCATAGGCAATCGACGGCAGCTTGGCTTTGATCACGGCGCCCGAGATCTCGACGAAGGACAGCCACTCCTCAACGTCGTCAAGGAATTTGCGGTCGAGCGGCGGCAGGGTGTCCCGCGCCGCGTCGGCGTTTCCGCCGCCCGCGATCGAGCCGGCGGCGGTGCGCGCCTCGTTGACCGCGGTCATGAATTTGCCGAGCGCCGACCGGCTCTTGCGCAGCTTTTCCAGATGCTCGAGCGCGGCGCAGCGCATGTCGGCCTGCATCCGACGCAAGTCGGGCGACTTCAGCGCGTCTTCGACCAGCATCGCGCGGGCCAAGTCGTCGACCCGCGCCTGCGCGGTCTCGGCCAGCCCCGGAAACGCGTCCCGCGAAAGCTCGCCCCACAGCGCCCCGATGTCGAACCGTTGATAGACCCCCGGCACGTACCGGTTGTGGCGCAACAGCGCCGGATCGCTGATCAGGACCGGCTCGAACAACTCGGTGAACAGCCGTTGGGCCCGGTTCGGCCGCCGGCGGTTGAGGAAGTCGACCAGGATTCCCTTAACGATATCGAGCGACGGGTCGGCGCCGCCGTTCGTCTTGGCCGTGGTGTACTCCAAAAGATCGCGCACCGCTTTGGGCGGCAGGCCGGAGATCAAGTCGGAGATGCGCTTTCTCACCCCGGCGTGGTTGCCGTCGGCCAGCGCGTCGACGCTCGAAAGTGGATTGGTCCGGTGGTTGTTATCGGCAGCCATGCGGCCCCCCAGCGATCCGTTCGCAGTCACGCCGAGCGGGGGCCGTGCCAGGACCCCTGCCGCCGTTTGCGCCGAAGGCCCACATTCGGTGCCGCCGTCGGTGCCTGCCCATCCGTCCGCCATGTCGGGTACCCGCCGGTTGAGGGGACCCGAGGTCGCGCGCCGACCCCGGTCGCGTCGGCCGTCCCGGTGTGCCCCGACGCCCTGCGATGCCCGTGATTCCGCACCATCCACGCCGAAAGCGTCGCCACCGTGTCCGGTCCAACTCCAGAAACATCATGCCTCAACGCGAGGCTGGCACGCGCTAATTTAACCATAGGTTAAAACCGATCGGCGTCCAACGGAAAGGATTTTCTATTCCAATAGCTTTTGGGGCGACGCGCCGCCCGCGGTCGCAGCGACGTGCCCGGCGCCGTCCGCCGTGTTCACGGGTCACCGTTCGGGGCGCGTCGCGGTTCGCCGGGCCGGCGGGGTCGGTCGCGGCGACCGCCGAACAGCCGGCCGACCGAGCCGATCACGCCGGTCAACAGCCGCCAGACCCGCGGCAGCAACCAGGCCGCGAACAATAAAAACAAGACCAAAAACACGGCGAGCAACCAGGGCTGGTTGAGCGCCGCCCACAGACCGGCGATCACCGCGACGTCCTCGGTGATCGACGCGATCCAGTTCGACACCGGTTCGGGCGAGGTGTTGATCACCGCGCGGCCGCCGGCCTTGGTCGCGTGCGCGGTCGCCGCGAGCCCGCCGCCGAACGCGAGCGCGGCCGCTTCGGCGAGCATCCCGGCGTCGCCGAGCGCACCGGCGGCGATCATCGCGCCGGCGGGAATGCGGATGAAGGTGTGGAGGCCGTCCCACACGCTATCGACCCCGGGGATTTTGTCGGTCACGAACTCGACCAGGTAGAGCAACGCCGCGGCGCCCAGCACCACCGGATCCTGGAGCATCGCGAGCCCGGCTGGCAGCTCGACCCACCCAAGCAGCGAGCCGAAGCCGAGCAGCGCCGCGACGGCGTAAAGATTGAGCCCGCTGGCCCAGGACGCCCCGAGGGCGAGCGCCAGCTGGTCGCTGAGCGGGGCAAGAGCGTCCATGGCAAGACCTCTTCGGTGAGATCGGGACCGGGTGCCGGGTGGATGGGGGGCACCGCCGGGGTCGACCGGTGGGCGGCGGCGCGCAGGTGAGCCATGCGCGCGCCGCGCCTCGCCACACCGCGATCGCGCATGGTAGGAGCTCGCGATGTCCGAGCCCAGTCCCGACACCGCCCCCCCTCTCGTCCCGTCCCCGTCCTCTGCGCCCGGCGCCGCGGGCCTGCCGTCGTGCGGCCGCACCGCCGATCCGACGATGATCGGCTTGGCGTGCGCGTTCGGGGCGTATCTGATTTGGGGGTTGGTACCGATTTACTTCAAAGCGGTCGCCACGGTGCCGCCGCTCGAGGTGTTGTGCCATCGGGTGCTGTGGACGGTGGCGTTGACCGGTGGGCTTGCGTTGGCGTTGTGGATGCGCCGCCGCGTGCGCCCCGCCGGCCCCGATCCTTGGATCGCCGCGCCGCCGCGGCGGTGGCGGCCGCGCTGGCGGCGCATCGGCGTCTATCTCGTGACAACCTGCCTGGTTTCGACCAACTGGCTGATCTTCATCTGGGCGATCGCGACCGACCGGGTGCTCGAGGCCAGCCTCGGCTACTATATCAACCCGCTGGTCAGCATCCTCTTAGGGGTGGTCGTGCTCGGCGAGCGACTCGGGCTGCGGCGGGGTGTCGCGGTCGCGCTCGCCGCGGCCGGGGTGTTGGTTTTGGTGGTCGACCATGGTGCGGCGCCGATGGTGTCGCTCGGCCTTGCCTTCAGTTTCGGAGCTTATGCCCTGGTCCGCAAATGGGCGGCGGTCGATCCGTTGTACGGTCTGTTGATCGAAACCGTGCTGTTGGCGCCGTTCGCGGCCGGTTTCCTTGCGTGGCAGGGCGCGCTCGGGCTCGGTGCGTTCGGCGCGCGCGACCTTGCGACCGACGCGCTGCTGGCCGCTTCGGGCTTGGTCACCGGGGTGCCGTTGATGCTGTTCATGGCGGCGGCGGCGCGGCTGCAGCTGTCGACCCTCGGCCTGATGCAGTACCTCGCGCCGACCTGTCATCTGGTGCTGGCGACAGCTGTTTACGGCGAGCCGTTCACCCGCGCCCATGCCGCCACGTTCGCCCTGATCTGGACCGCGCTCGCGGTGGCGAGCTGGGGCGCGCTCGGCGACCGCCGGCGTCGGCTCGCGTCGGCGTCAGGGCAACCCTGACGCCCTGTCAAAGGGCCCGTCGCCGCGCCGCCGCCGACGGCGAATTCGGCCGAACGCCCAGGCGCCGACCAAGCCGGCACCGACGACCGGCCCTGCGAGCGCCGCCGCCGCCGACCCGGCCGGATCGCGTAAGACCACGGAGACCCCGGCCCGCCACGCGCCGCGGCGCGTCAACCCGGCCGCCGCGGGGGTGCCGAACGTCGGCACCGACGACACGGTGGCGGGATCGGCCACGGCGCGGTCCGGGCCCGACGCGCCCGGGGGCCAGCGTCCGCGCTCGACACCGTCATCGGACCAGTCCTCGATCAACAGCACATCGGGCCAACCGGGGTCGGCGGCCGCGGCCGTCAGCGCCGTCGGCGTCGCCGCAGCGGCGAGGGCGTCCTCGGTGGTTCCGAGCCCGGTCCACACCGGTCGCTCGGCATCATCCACCGGCCAACCGCGGCGCACCGGGTCAAGGTCGGAGCGGGCGTTCGCCGGCGCCGTGAGGTGTCGGGCGGCGCCCGCCGACCGTTCGCCACCGCACGCCGGCACGCCGCCTGAATACAAGAGGACCGCGACCGCGCTGAGAGCGATGGCGAGTTGTCGCAGACGATCTGTGTGCGACGTTGTTCGTCGTGTTCGGATCACCGTCCGCGCGGTCACCGTGTCCTCTTGTTCGCGTGTCGGGGTCGGACCGACCGGCCATGCCGGGCCCGGCGCCGCCCAGGTCGATCGGCGCACCTGCCGTCGACGCGACATGGCAAGTCTACGCAGCCGGCGTGACCAGGTCCAGATGTCGCGTCGCCTGCTGACCGCCCCGGGCGGCTCGAGCGTCGATTTGAGGGCCAAGGTCGCGGTTGTGACCAGACGACTCTCCGACACACACGTATCGACCTAGCGGGTCAGGCACCGAACCGGCGCCAGAAGGGCGGATCCGATGTATCGGACGGAGTCGACCCGCTTCAGAACCCCCAAAAAAAACCTAAGGATGGGCACCGGCCAGCGAACCGCCAGCTGCTTTGCCCAGATTTTTCCAACTATAACAAACGACAAAGTTGTAACAAACAAGGAGATAATCGCCTCTATTAGATAATTATCAGAAAACATCAGCAACCCGATCAGCTTGACGCAGAGGATCGTTGCAAAAGTATTGAGAACAACCAGAGTACTGACGATACCTTGTGCACGCGGCTCTTCGAGGGCACACACGGAAAGCCACTCGACTTCCTGAGCTATACGAACCCGCCGCCGCGGATCGGAAATCGGCGCAAGCACCCTTGTCAGATAGTCGGTGATCTCGGTGAGGGGATAATCAGCCGGCGTGGCGCATTGCGCCCGCCTTTGAAGTAAAAGGATTGCGGTCTCACAGGCGGTCAGGACGCCGACCGTCAACCCGGCCACCGAGACCACAATGGCTGTCAACAACGGAAACCTGATCGCCGAACCGCACCCGTAGATGATGCCAATGCCCAGCAGGACAAGCACGCCCCAAACCCGAGCCGCGGTCACCGGATCCTGGTCGCTTGGTACCGACATAACACCCCATCTCCCAGCTCAGGAAACTCAAGCGAGCCGACATTTTCATTCACTTTGTTTCAATGTACGTCGTGGTCGCACGCCACACCTGGCCGATCGCGATCGGCGGGGATTGCCCCTTCAGATCGCAAGCCGACCGCGGCATTTTTACATTACTGAGCAGGGTTGTCGATCTGCCGATTGACCGCGCCACGCGTGAAGTGTTACATACACGTGACATCGGGCTTTGGCGGCGTGCCTCCTACCTTGTGCGAAACGGGTGCTGAAATGGGCGACAAGCAGGACGATCAGGGCCGGGATCGTGAGATCGATGCGCAGCTGTCGGCCGCCATCAAGAGAGTCAAACTTACCCTCGAAGAGCGGCAGCATATCCGTGATTTCACACGCTGGGAGCAGGCATCGGCGGAGTGTTTCAAGGATTTTAGAATCAAAAGGTGAAGAGAATGCACGCTAGGGTTGTTGATTGTGGACCAGGGTTTTCTTTCCAGTTTGACTTCATACAAAAGATCGACAAACAGGGGCCAGGAGCTTCGTTCTCTCGGGCACTTCACCGACTTTGTACCCTGATTCGCCGGCAATCTGCTGTTTGTTTTATCGAAGAGGATGTTTGCAACCGACCGGACGTGAAGACTGAGATTGAGCAAGTCGAGCAGCGTCACTTCGTCAAGAACCTGACCAACGCGACAAGCTATACTTTTTTTGCCCAAGAGGTCAATATTGACGACCTGTCAACACTTGAAAAAGAGAATATTTTGGCACAAATTGTTATAATTGATGGCAAATGTAACACCCAATTCACCAACAGCTCTCGAGAGAGTTTCCAGTATATACACGAGGCCGTGATTCGAACACCTCGCAATCCAGCTGGGATTGCACCAATGAACTATTGCTTTCACTATTCTAACTTCATCCAGATAACCTTTTGTTGCATGAATTTCCAGATTTCCGGCTTTCTTTTTGCTCAGCAGAACGGAATGACGTCGTGGTGCGCACATGCTGCGGTAAGAATGCTCTTTGGGTTCGGTGAGCGGTTATCGAACTTCGATATCGATAATGAGATTTTTGGCATAAACGGTAAGAAGAATGATATTTTTTTATCAGACATCTCGCTTTTTGCTAAAAATAGGTTTAGATCGCATGTTGCAAGCTTCACACCGATGACGGAACTACCCTGTTCTGGTGAAGAGCATACACAGCAAGCCGAGAAAGTATGGACTAAAATTGATTTGGAAAAAATAGGAAAAAGATGCATTATGCTGTCTTCGAGGGCTTCGCAGATGGCAGCAGAGTTGGTCGCGTCGGTTGGATCTGGGTTCCCGGCGCTGGTCGGCTTTTCATCGCACCGAGTAAAGAGTGGCAACTCCGTTTCAGAAGAATTGGTCAAACACGTTCTCCCGGTGGTTGGATACATTCAGAACTTTGATCATTGGCATGCGATTAGCCTTCACGATTACTTTGGAGAAAAAAGGCGCGACCGTCTTCGTGACCATTTTAGTGATGATCTCGAAGACTCCGAGAAATACTATTATCCCAGTTTTCGCTGGACGAGTCATTTTCTGATCAACGATGATAACTTGGGGCCTCTTTATTCTTTATCGATTCGTGATTTTTTCGAGGAAACTTACAGTCATGCGTGCGTAATGATTTTCAGGCCAGGTCAGGTCACAATCGATGCCACTAAGGCAGAATGTATTGCTCATCGAATTCTTAAAGGACTCGGCCCAATTCTTTTGAAAGACCAGAAGTCGGACTGGGCAAAGTATCTCTCGCACCATGTTGTCAAGGACGAGCCCGACAAAAAGCCGCTGCTAAGAACCCGACACCTGACGGCCAGACAATATTTGGACCATCTCAAGAAATCGATGCGGGCCGACTCCCAAGATGATGAGCAGGTTTTTGGTCAAGAGATGATGTCATACTTTTCCATACCAGGCCTTAGTTTTTGGATGACGGAGTTTTCATTGGTGGAAATCTACGCGAGCAACCGGAGTAAATTTGGAGAAGTACTAATCCGATGCGATCCGCCGTGCGGTACCGAAGACCCGAATGGCAGGTCTGAAACCCCAAATGGTACCCAAGCTAACGACCTGACCAAGAAGCTGCTTTTTGGTATTCGTGTGATTAGTTCGATGTTTTTATACGACCGCAACCAAGGGCGATGGCAGTTCTTCGAAAACTTAAAGATACAAGATTACACACATATATACCGTTATACTCCAATCAGCAACGAATGGTGATCACAAAGGCAAACACCCGGATGTTTCCTGGCCCCCGCCCGATCCATAATATTGATTTCCAGTGTCGGTCCGGGCCCAGGCGCCGGATCGCCGTCGAATGGCGCATCGGAACTGATCGAATGCCGGGGCCGGCGTACACCGGGCATCAGCGAGGCCGGCCGTCAGTTTCGCCACCTCGGGTTCGGGGGCGGCGGAAGCGCCGCTTGATCGCAACTCCTGCCAGAAAAACGGGTGGTCGGCGGACACCGACGGTGAGGACTGATCAGACGGGCGATCGCGGAGGTCGAGGACAATGCCCAGGACGACATGGTGGGAGTGCACCTGGTCTTCCGTTGCGAAGATCTGCAGCGGCCGAGCGCACCGCCCCACTTGTCGAGATGGAGCGAGGGCGCGGGGACCGCAGTGTTTCTGCGGCGTCCCGCGACTCGAAACCGGCCGGCTGACCCCCCTGGGTCTGACACCGCCAAGGCGATCGACCACCGCGCCCGTGATCGCATCATGGGGTGTCGCCGATGCGCAGCAGTCGGTCGACGGCAGACGATCCGACGCACCATCGCCGTTCCACAAGTCGTTGCCATTTTCCGCGAAAAATGTGATCGTGTCACGGTCGCGTAGCAGCCCGGTCGCCATCGTTCCCTTGCCAGGCCGGCCCCGTCGCCCCACCTATAGGAGTCCAGTTGGACGGGTAGGCGCAAGGGGAGGCGGTGGGCTTACCAGCGCCCGGAAAGACCGGTCCCGTCTACCAGGAAAACAGGAGGCGCCATGACAAAAGACCGAAAGCCGATTGAAATCACGGACTATGGCGTAAACATCGACGGCACGATGATCGGTTTCGACCGGATTGTCCAAGTCTTGTTCCGACCGACCAACGAGGATGCGTCCCAGGCGCGGGTCCAGTACAAATTGGACAAAAGAAACCGTAACGCCGATTTCGGCAGTACCGGCATCACGGGTAAGGAAGTCACCGGCCTTTCCGGCGACACACGCGACCTTCTCGTTGCCGAACTAAAACGCATGGGTGTTCCGGTTGCCGATGTGCGTTGACATGTACATTTACAGTGGAAATGCTGATAATGGTCCCTGGCTTCCATATCTCATAAAAGGTCCGGTTCGCTGACGCGCGCCCGCTCTTAACCAAGCAGTCTCGCATCCGGCGATTTAACGGAAATTGAGATCGCTAGATCGTGGAAGTCAGGGGCCCAACATCCCGCAAAGCACTGTCCACCCGCCGCCGCTTATTGCCTCCCATCATAAGCGTCAATGGTCACCGTTCTGACGGCCCAACCCCCACGGTCGGATCTTCATCGTCGCATTTTATTGGGCATCCGTTTCATTATGATGACAAATGTCACGGCCCCCCAAAAAAAACCATAAGAGCGCGCGACGGTCAAACTCACATAATACTAGAATAACCCAACGGTCGATGCGACCATTGGCACAAAACAAGGAATGGCAGCGCGGTCGAGCCTCCTCAACCGCCAGATAACCTTTGAAGGTAGAACGGCCGGGGCATTTGCCCAGCGGGTGCGACGTCTCGTCGCAATTGGACCGGACGCCTGCCCCTCCGGTTAAGCCGGATCCACGCCGTTCGGCACCAAACGCCCTTTACAACCGATCAGGACCGTCGGCCCGGCACGGCCGCCGCCGTGTCGTAGCGGCCGGCGATCAGACGGTAGACCGCGCGCAGACCCATCGCCTCACCACCCTCGGGCCGGCCCGGGCGGGCCTTGAGGTTCCAGCCCATCAGGTCGAGGTGGAGCCAGGGCGTGGTCTCGGACACGAAGCGCTCGAGGAAAAGCGCCGCGATGATCGCGCCGCCGTAGCGGTGTCCCGGGTCGTTGGCAAGATCGGCCACCTTGCTCTCCAGGTCCTTCCTGTAGCCCGGCCACAACGGCAGGCGCCACACCGGGTCGGACGCCGCCTCGGCGGCGTCGTCCAGTTCGCGCGCCAGTGCCTCGTCGTTTGTGAACGCCGCCGGGATCTCGGTACCAAGCGCGGCCCGGGCGGCACCGGTCAGGGTCGCGAAATCGACGATCATCGCCGGCCGGTCGGCATCGGCCGCGGCCAGCGCGTCGGCCAGGATCAGCCGGCCCTCGGCATCGGTGTTGCCGACCTCGACGGTCAGGCCCTTGCGGGTCGCGATCACGTCGAGTGGGCGCAACGCATCGCCGCCGACGGCGTTGTCGACCGCCGGGATCAGCACCCGCAGGCGGACCGGCAGACCGGCCATCATGATCATCCGGGCGACCCCCAGCGCATGGGCCGCGCCGGCCATGTCCTTTTTCATCAGACGCATGGCGGCGCTCGGCTTCAAGTCGAGACCGCCTGTGTCGAAGCACACCCCCTTGCCGACCAAGGTGACCATCGGATCGATGTCGCGGCCCCAGGTGAGGTCGATCAGGTGTGGCGGTCGGGGGCTCGCCGCCCCGACGGCGTGGATCGCCGGATAGTTCCGGCTCACCAGTTCGGCACCGACCGTGACCTTGATCTCGGCTTCGAACTCCCCGGCCAGCGTGCGCGCGACCCCGGCCAGTTCGGCGGGGCCAAGGTCGCGCGCAGGCGTGTTGACCAGGTCGCGGACCAGGGTGACCGCGCTCGCCGCCCGCTCGACCTCGGCCCGCTCAGCGCCGGCCGGCCAGATCAAGACCGGGGTCGGCCGGTCGGAGGCACGGTAGCGGGTGTAGCGATAGCAGCCAAGCGCCCAACCGAGCGCCAGCCGGGTCGCCGCCGACGCCGGCAGCGCGGCATCGAGCCGGTAGACGCCCTGGGGCAGGGTCGACGGCAGACCGGCCAAGTCCCACAGCCCCGGCGGGTCCGCGACCCCGACCAGGACCCGGGCGAGACCGCCGTCGGGCCCGGCGACCAACAGCGGGTCCCCAGGGGTCGCACGGTAGCCGGTCGCGCGCGCCCAGGCGGCAACCGCCGGCGGGGCGGCGGCCAGCGCCTCGTCCAGCCGCCCATTCGTCACCGGCGAGATCGCGCAGCCGTCGCCGTCGGCCTCAACACGCAGACTGTTCAACACGGATCGGATGTCTCGCTTGCCAAAAAACAACCGGGGGTCCGGCCCCCGACGGTCGATCAGGAAGATGCCGGCTGCACAGCGCCATGAACAGGCAAAAACGCCATGGGGTTGCCGCGACCGCGCCGCGTACCGATCTCCAGGTCCGGCCGGTGACCCCACGGCCGGTGCTCATTTGGGAGGATCAAAACGGTGCAGGGACACATGGGTATAGCGGACGGTGACCGGTCCGCGCGCCGCGCCGTACCGGCGGCGGGTCGCCGCCGCCGGGCGCTCGGCGCCGTCGGCGCGGTCGGCACGCTCGTCGTCATGCTCGCGCTCGCCGCCGCGCCGATACCGGCGACCGCAGCGCCGGCCGACGACGCCCGCGCGGTGGTCGAACGGTTCCACGATGCGCTGATCGCGGTGATGAGAAACGGGCCCCGGCTCGGGTTCGACGGTCGGTTCGCCGAACTTGCGCCGGCGATCCGCGCGGCGTTCAACCTCCCGGCGATGACCCGGATCGCGACCGGACGGTCGTGGCGCCGCTTGGCCGACGCTGATCGCACGGCCTTGGTCGAACGGTTTTCGACCTTCAGCATCGCGAGCTACGCACGCAATTTCAAATCCTACAGCGACCAACGGTTCGAGACGGACGGGGTACGCACCGCCCCCGGCGGTCGTTTGATCATCGATACCCGCCTGGTTCAACCGCACGGCGACACCGTGGCGCTCGATTATCTGCTTCAGAGCTTCGGTGACCGCTGGTATGTGATCGACGTGTTCTTGAACGGGACGATCAGCGAACTGGCGGCTCGCCGCTCCGAATTCTCGTCGGTCCTGCAGCGCGACGGTCTTGACGCCCTGATCGTGCTGATCGATGACAAGATTGCGACGCTGCGCGCCGGCTGAGCACCGCCGGGTCGGCGGGCCGCCGCCGTCGGATCGTCACTGCAGCATGGGTGGACTGATCCGTTCGTGCTCGGCCAGCAGCGGATCGGCCGGCGTCTGGGACAAATGATCCGTCACGGCCCGCCAATGCGGCGGGCCGTCGAGTTCGGTGACCAACTGTTCGACCCAGCGCATGGTCGCGAGTTCGACCATCAGGTTATCGGGACCGAACGCATTCAAGGTGAGGCAGGACGCCGCCGCGTCGCGCAGGATGATCACCGAACGCGATCGCCCGGCCCCGCCGGACGGCAGCGGCCGCCCGGTCCAGGTGCCCCCCCGTTCGACCGCTTCGCCGATCAGGAGCCCCCGCACCATCTCGTCGAACCGACGCACCGCGTCATAGCCGGCCTGCGCATCGATGGCGTCGCGCACCAGCTTGAGCCCGGCCAGCAAGCCGCGGACGACATCGTCCCGGCTCGCCGCGTGCGACACCCGCTCAAGCGCCCCGGTCATCACGGTCTCGACCATCGCCGCCCATTCGGCCTCTGGTCGTTCATCGCCCTCGTTGGTGTCGGTCGCCGTCGCCTCGTCGCTCATCGACCCCGCATGCGCCGACCGCCTGCGCGGCGCGTTGGATGACCCCATGCGATCCGCCCCTCCCGCTCCAGATTCCGTCGCGTGACTGACCGACCGGCCGGTTCTCGCCACCGCCACCGCCACCGCCAACGCCAACGCCGCCGCCCGACGGCCGGTCCCCCGGTCCGCCAGGGTCACTCGCCGGAGGCGGGTGCCGACGGTTCCAGAGTCTCATCGCCGTTGAAACTGTCATAATCGCCGTAGATATCATAGTCGAAATTCGGCACATCCTCACCGGCGAGTTGGGCAGCCCGGCGCTGGCGCCAGACGCTTCGCAATTGCGCATAGAAGTCGATCGAGCTTTCCTCCAGAGCGTCGAGCGGATCGATCGCCGCGGCGCGCTGGCTGACGCCGGACCCGCCCGCGCGACCGAAGTTGACCTCGGTCAGACCTTGGGTCGAGAAAATCCAGCCCGTCGGGTCCATCGCAGTGTCGGCGCCCAGCCCGACCGCGTCGCGCGTGTTCGAGGGGCCGAACACCGGCAGCACCAGATAGGGGCCGGAGTCGACGCCCCAGGTGTACAGGGTCTGGCCGAAATCGGCCCGCTCGCGCGCGATGCCCATTTCGGTCGCGACGTCGAACAAGCCGGCGACCCCGAGCACCGAATTGATGGCAAACCGCCCAAGGCTGGTCCCGGCATCCTCAAAGCGGCCCTGGAGCAACGCGTTGGCGGCGGTCAACGGCTCGTTCATATTGCTCAATACCCGATTGACCCGGGTCTGGGCATACTCCGGAACCACCGTGCGGTAGGTATCGGCGATCGGACGCAGGACCAGAATGTCGAGCGCGCGGTTCAACTCGAACACATACCGGTTCATCGGCTCCAGGGGATCGTTGATCCGCTCAAACTCGGCGCGGGCGACCGGGTCGTCCGGCGGGGTCGCGCACCCGGCAAGCCCCAGCGCCGCGACCAGCATCACGCCGGCCAACGGGCGCCACCGACGCCGACGTTCGACACCAGCCGCATCGCGGCCGCACCGGTCGCTCGAGGACAAACGCGGTCCGAAACCGACTTGCATCAATGATCCGTGCATGGGTCGCCCGTCGCCAAATCCAAGGTTGACTGTTTGCGAGTATCAATCGCCGGGTTCGCGCCCGCTGTCAATCGCCCCCTCCGACACGTCCGCGGCTGTGGCCGATCCGCCGCGCCCGTGCTGGATTGATCGGTCGTGTCATACCTGACCAAGGAGCTCGTCCGATGGCCCTCAGCTACTGCGACATCGCCCCCGGTGACCCGTGGCACGGACCCTATCACGACACCGAGTACGGGTTTCCGGTGACCGACGACCGGCAACTGTTCGAGCGCCAATGCCTCGAGATTTTCCAAGCTGGGCTGTCGTGGCTGATCGTGCTCAAGAAGCGGGCGGGATTGAACGCCGCGTTCGACGGGTTTTCGATCGCCCGGGTCGCCGCGTACGGCGACGCCGACCGGGCCCGCTTGGTTGCCGACCCGCGGATCATCCGCAACCGGCGCAAGATCGCCGCCGTGATCGACAATGCCCGGCGGCTTCAGGAGATGCGCCGAGACCACGGCAGCTTCGCCGCCTGGATCGAGGCCCACCACCCACGCCCGCGCGCCGAGTGGGTTCGGCTGTTTCGCAGTCAGTTCGCATTCATGGGCCCCGAAGTGGTCGGCGAGTTCCTGCAGTCGATCGGCGTCCTTGCGGGCGCCCACCGGCCCGAGTGCCCGGTTCACGCCCGCATCCTCGCCGCCGACCCGCCGTGGCGCCGCGTCGGGCCGGCCGAGCGACCGTCTCCCTAACCGCCGCAGGCCATAACCGCCGCAGGCCATCGCAAGCCGGACCGGCGCCGATGATCCGCTCCTGCCCCCGGTCGTCCGGCCGGCGGCGCGGGCGGGCGCGGCGACGTGGTGTCGGTGCCGATCAGGTGACCGATGGCCAGCCTCAGATCGCGCATCGCGTTGGTTTCACCAAACGCGGCGTCGCCAGGGGGCTGGCATGCCGGTGGAGCATAACTCGCTCGCCGTTCGATCGATCACAAAGTTGTACGGGGCAACGCCCGCTTGGTCTCCACGATGGCGTTTGCGCAGCACCCTCGACCCCTGCGGGGCTTGCACCGGCGACCCGAACCGAAACCCCGCACCGAAACACCCTGGAGGCCAGGATGACCGACGCCGTTTCCGAGGTGCCGGCTGCGACCCGGCGGCCCAGGTCGGGGCGATGGGGTGCCGAGGTCGCGGCGGTGCTCCGGCTCGGCGTGCCGATGGTGGCGCTCAACCTCGGCCAAAGCGCGATCCAGACCACCGACACCGTGATGGTCGGGCGGCTCGGCACCGCGCCGCTCGCCGCGATCATGCTCGGGGCCAATCTTTACTATCTGGTCATGATGTTCGCGGTCGGGGTGCTGATGGCGGTGGCGGCGCTCACCGCACAGGCCCACGGCGCGCGTGACGCCCGCGGGGTCCGGCGCACGGTCGGCCAAGGATTGTGGCTCGCGGCCGCTTTGGCTTTGCCGACCCTCGCGACCCTTGCCGCGGCCGAGCCTCTGTACCGCCTGACCGGCCAGGAGCCGGCGCTTTCGGCCGCGGCGGCCGGCTACATCCAGGCGCGGATGGGCGGCTTTCCATTGATGCTGGTCGCCAATGTCTTGGCCTGCTTTCTCGCCGCGCTCAACCGCCCGCAGGTCGCGACCGCGTTCACCGCGCTCGCGGTGGTCGCCAACTTCGGGTTCAATTGGGTGTTGATCTACGGCGCGTTCGGCGTGCCCGGGTTAGGTGTGGTCGGGGCGGGGTACAGCTCGGCGCTGGTCGATCTGCTTCAGGCCGGCGGCCTTGCGCTGTTTTGCGGGATCGACCCGCGGCTCCGCCGCTATCGGCTGTTTGTCGGCCTGGCCCGCCCGGATTGGCCGCGCTTTGCCAGGTTATGGCGGGTCGGTTACCCGATCGGCATGGCGCGTCTGGGCGAGGTCGGGATGATCATGGTCGCGACCTTGATGATCGGCCGGTTCGGCGCGGCCCCGCTCGCCGCCCACGCGGTTGCAATGCAGTACGCGGCGATCAGTTTCATGGTTCCGTTCGGCCTCGGCCTGGCGGGTACCGTCCGGGTCGGCCAGGCGGTCGGGCGCGCCGACCCGGCCGGTGTCGGCCGGGCCGGGTGGACCACGCTGGCGATCTCGACCGCGGTGACCGCGGTCGCCGCGGCGGTGTTCCTCACCGTGCCGGAGACCCTGGTCGGGCTGTTCCTATCGTCCGACCACGCGGACGACCGGGTCGCTGCGGCGCTTGCGGTCCGGCTGTTGGCGGTCGCCGCGGTCTTCCAGGTCGGCGACAGCAGCCAAGGGGTCACGACTCAGTTGCTGCGCGGCCTCAGCGACACCCGCATCCCGATGCTGATCGCGCTTGGATGTTTCTGGGGCATCGCGATCCCGTGCAGTTGGGCGTTCGGGTTTCAGCTCGGGCTTGGCAGTTTCGGGGTTTGGCTCGGCTTGGCCGTCGGTCTGACCGCCGCCGCGGTGCTGCTGGTGCTCAGATTTGCCGACCGCGACCGGCTCGACCTCCTCGACCGCGCGCGTGCACAGGTGACGGCGGCGGGATGACGCCGCTTGCCGTGGTTCGCGGGGGCTCGGTAAACCGCAGGAGGACGCACGGTCGACGGCGAGGGATGCGCACGCGATGAACGACGCCCTTGCGGCCCGGGCGCTGTCGGCGCTCGGCAACCGGACCCGGCTCGGGGTGTTTCGGCTGCTGGTCCGTGCCGGCGACGCCGGGCTGACGGTCGGCGACATCCAGCGGCGCCTCGAGGTCCCGGCCTCGACGCTGGCCCATCACGTGGCGGCGCTCACCCAGGTCGGCCTGGTGTCGCAGGAACGCCGCGGCCGCGAGGTGATCTGTCGCGCCGAGTACCCGACCATGCTGGCGCTGGTCGAGTTTCTGACCGAGGCGTGCTGTACCGGCGTGCCCGAGGACGGCGAGACCCGGCAGGCATCGTGACGCAGCCGCGCCGACTTATCCCAAATCCGCTCAATCGCCACCGGGCTTGCGCGCCACGAGGCGCGGGCCGCGGCCGCGCCCTGATACCAAACCCGGACGGGAACGTCCGGATCTGGTAAGATCTCTACGGTCGCCGGCCGCCCCTGGTTCGGCACCCCGGTTTACAACCGCCCAGGCACCCGCCACTCTGCCCGGCGCCCGCCGCTCGAAAGCTGGACGCTTGCCGCGCATGACCGACCTCCCGATCGCCCCGCTCGCCGGAACCTCGCCGGTCCCGTTCCGTCCGCGCCTGCCCGGATCGAAATCGATCACCAATCGCGGCCTCCTGCTCGCCGCGCAACGCCCGGGGGTCACCGAGGTGGTCGGTGCGCTGCACGCCGAGGACCCGCTCTTGCTCGCCGACGCGCTCGCGGGGTTTCATGGGCTCGAGGTCGCACGGACCGACGCCGGTTTCCGGGTCGACCGCGCGGCCGGGCGGCTCGGCGCCCCGGCGGCACCGCTGTTCCTCGGCGGTGCCGGAACCCCGGCGCGTTTGATGCTGGCGTTCGCCGCCGAGGCCGACGGTGCCACCGTGATCACCGGCATCCCGCGCTTGTGCGAGCGGCCGATGGGCGCGCTGATCGATGCCCTCGGCCGGATCGGCATCGTCTGCGACTGCCTGGGTGCGCCGGGGTGCCTGCCGGCCCGGGTCCACGGCGCCACACCGCTCGGCACCGCGTGGGAGATCGACGGCGGTCAATCGTCCCAGTTCGTGAGCGCCCTCCTGATGCTTGCCGGGCGGCGCGGCGACGGCCACCCGCCGATCACGGTGACCGCGGTCGGCGCGCTTGCGTCCCGCCCCTACGTCGATGTGACGGTCCAGCAGATGACCGCGGTCGGCATCCCGGTCCGCGAGATCGGCGACCAGGCCTGGCAGGTCACCCCGACGACCCCCACGACGTCGTCCATCGCAATCGAGCCCGACGCCTCGGCCGCCGGCTATTTCCTCGCCGCCGCCGCGATCACCGGCACCACCGTCGAGATCGCCGGGCTCGGCAGCGACACCCGCCAAGGCGATATCGGATTGGCCCGGGTGCTTGAAGAGATGGGCTGCGCGGTCACGCTCGCCCCCGAGGCCGTGGTCGTCACCGGCCGGCCGCTCAAAGGCATCACGGTCGATATGGACGCAATGCCCGACGCCGTGCTCACCCTCGCCGCAGTCGCGGCCTTCGCCGACAGCCCGACCCGGATCACCGGGATCGCCAACCTGCGCGCCAAGGAGTCGGACCGGATCAGCGCGCCCGCGACCGAACTCGCCCGCCTCGGCATCGAGGCGGCCGAGGGCGACGACTGGCTCGAGATCAGGCCCGGCGCGCCGGTCACGCCGGCAACCGTCGAGACCTACAACGACCATCGCATGGCGATGGCGTTCGCCCTGATCGGCCTCGCCAACCCGGGCGTGACCATCCGCGACCCGGCCTGTGCCGGCAAATCCTTCCCCGGCTTTTGGGATGAGCTCGCCCGGCTGCGCGCGCACCACGCCGCCGCCTGAGCCACGCCCCAAGGCCCGAGCCGATGACCGCCACCCGTCCGCACAACCGGCGCCGACTGTTCGGGGCGGGGTTTTCGGCTTCGCGGTCTCAGCCGCGACGGCCGACGCTGGATCAAGGCGCATCGGGACGGGATCGACACCGAAAACTGATACCAAATCCGATTGTTTGGTTCCGGTTATCCACGCCTGAGGAAGCTGTTCACCGATCCTGTAGTTGGGGCGATCGGCCGGCACGATCTGCCTGTTTGCATCGCCGGTGGAGGCCGATCGCCCCAACATCGGCGGTTCAGCTTTGCGGCACTGTCGATGTCGGGGCGCGGGCCTGGGACAGGGCGCTCCCGATCGACCGGGGTGCGGCCCGCGCCCCGACCTACCGGCGTTGCTCCGACCAAACGGAATGGTTCAACCGGATTTCGTATGACACCGCCGCCAGGACGCGGCCCCCAACTTCGTCCACCCGCGTGAAGACTGCCTGCCACGCCCCTGGTCACGCGTTAAAGCAACTGCGCCCGCAGACGGAAGTGGATGCCGTTGTCTTGGAACACGTCGTCGGATTGCGGTTTCGGCGGCTCGTTCAACGCTTGGGCCCAATAGAGTTCGGCCTCGAGCCGCGGGATCGGTGACCAGCGCACCCCGATCCCGACGCTGTAAAGGCTGCGCGGCGCGGCGGTTTCCGCCTTGTTCCACGCCCGCGCCGCGTCGAAGAACGGCACGATCTCGAACCGCCCGGCGTCGTCGCCCGAGGTCTCGTCCTTGAACAAGGCATAGTTGAACAACGGATAGCGGTACTCGATCGACCCGATCACCGCATTGTCGCGCAGGACCTGGTTTTCGCGGTAGCCGCGCACCGTGTTGATCCCGCCGACCGCGATCTGTTCGAGCGTCAACAGGCGGTCGAACGCGTATTGGACATCGACCCGGGCGAGCAGTTGGTCGTCGTCGGTAAACAGACGGCGGGTGTACTGCGCCTGACCGAGCCAGGCCAGGAACTCGCTGTCGGGCAAGGAGCCCGATCCTGTGTTCTCGTCGTGGACGGTCGCGCCGAGGCCGCCGAAGCCCCAGCTCAGCTGCGAGCGCACCGCCCAGACCTGGGTCCGCTCCCGATGGGTCCAGTCGAGCGTGAACCGCGCCGCGGTCACATCGGTCTCACCGTTGACCGAACCGGGCGAGAAGGAGAACTGACGCTCCAGCAAGGTCGTGCTGGTGTGCCGGCGGACCAGCGACACCGATGCGCCGAGATCGTCGCCGGCGTCGCGCCAGATCGGATGGCTCAGCCCGATCTCGCCGCTCATGGTCTGGCCGGTGATGTCGAGGGTGTCGAGCGGCTCTTCGACCACCGACGACTGAGTGAACTCGCCGCGCAGCTTCAAGCGCAGGTCGCTCTCGGTCAGCGGCACCGCATAGCTCAAGCCGACCTCGCGGATGCCCTCGGCGAGGCCGGCGGTCGCGACCAGCGGGTCGCCGTAGCCGAGCAGCGAGCGCACGCCGCCGGTCACCGTCAGGGTCTCGCTGCCGACGCTGGTGGTGCGGCTGTTCGAACCCTCGGCGGTCAGGAAATAGGGGCGATCGGTCTCGGTGACCTCGAGTTCGAACCGGCTTTCGCCGGGCCGGGTGCCCGGCCCGAGTCGGGCGTTCAGGCGATCGATCGCAGGATCGGTCAACAGGCGCTCGAGGCTGTCTTGCAGCCGGCCGACGTTGAGCGGTTCGCCGGCGCCGTGGCGCAACCGCCCCTCGATCCACGCCGCGCGCAGCCAGTCGGCGCCGACGATCTCGACCTGATCGAGCCGGCCCTCGACGATCTCAATCCGAACCACCCCGTCCGCAACCGTCTGGTCCGGGATCACCGCCCCGGAGTTGACATAGCCCGCATCGACATAGGCCCGGGTCAGGGCCCGCTGCACCCGGATCAGCTCTTCGATCGTCAGCACCCGGCCTTCGAACGGTGCGACGATCTCGGCAAGCACGGCGTCAGCGATCGCGGTGTTGCCGGTGACCTCGATCCGGCCGACCGGAAAACCGGTCCCCGCGGAGACCCGCGGATCGGCACCGGGCACCGGGGCTCGCCCGGGCGGCGCGGCGCCGGGCACCGGGGCCAAGGTCGGCGCCGGCGGCGCCGCGCCCTGGTCCGGAAGCGCGGGCAGGTCGGACCGACGCTCGTGCGGACGCAGAAAACTCTGCGCCGACGAAGAGCCCGGCCACAGGCCAAGTCCGAGTGCGCCCGCGATCAGGGCGACGATCACCGGTCGATCGAGCCAGGGGCGCATCATCCAGACCTCCCGTGAGGTGTCAAATTGGGCGGGTCACCATGTCAATCCCCACCATTGCGCGCAAACTGCGCATACCAAATCCCCCAAAACCGGTCATGATTTTCCATGACCGCTCGGGGGTTCTTGTCGCAGACCGTGTTCCGTGTGCATCTCTCCCATCGCCCTCCCATCGCCCTGCGCACGTGCCATCTCGCCAGCGGCATGCGGTCGCGCCGTGCTCGCAACGCTGGCGCCCGGGTGCCACATCGCACCTAATGACTGACCCCGATGACCCGCCCCGATGACCCGCTGTCGCGCCCGAGAGACCCCGCCGCGCCGCGGCGGTCCCCGTGCGCCCGAGCCGCATGATGCCGAAATCTCTTCTCAGCTACGCCCAAATCCTTGAAATCGTGGGCGATATCCTCAAGGTCCGGGTGCCCCACGCGGCCCTCGCCGCGGCGGCCCGTGCCTCGGCGCCGCGGCTCGGCGACCTGGCCACCGTGACCGACCGCGACCGCCGACCGCGCCTGGCCCAGATCATCCAGATCACCGGCGACGACGTCGCGCTTCAGGTGTTCTCGGGCACCAAGGGGCTGTCGACCGCCGCCGCGGTGCGCTGTCTCGGCCACCCGGTCGAGGTCACCTATTCGGCGAACATTCTCGGCCGCGTGTTCAACGGCGCCGGCCGACCGCTCGACGGCGGCCCGGACCTGTCCGACGACCCGCGGATCGCGGTCGCCGGCCCCGCGGTCAATCCGATGCGCCGGGTGTTGGCGTCGCGCATGGTGCGCACCGACGTGCCGATGAT
Source organism: Azospirillaceae bacterium (assembly GCA_028277115.1). Lineage (GTDB taxonomy): Bacteria > Pseudomonadota > Alphaproteobacteria > Azospirillales > Azospirillaceae > JANQHG01. The sequence goes on along the minus strand of JANQHG010000011.1, from coordinate 8,177 downwards.
CGACCTGTTCAACACCCTGGTCGAAAGCCAGAAGATCCCGATCTTCTCGGTCGCGGGCGAACCGTACAACCGCTTCCTCGCCCGGATCGGCATCCAGGCCGACGCCGATGTCGTGGTGTTCGGCGGCCTCGGCCTGATCTTCGACGACGTCCACCTGTTCCGTCAGGCGTTCGAGGACGCCGGTGTGTTCGCCCGCACGGTGATGTTCGTCAACCAGGCCTCGGATCCGGTGGTCGAACGCCTGCTCGTCCCCGACCTCGCGCTCGCGGTCGCCGAGCGGTTCGCGGTCGAGGAGGGCAAACGTGTGCTTGTCCTCCTGACCGACATGACCGCGTTCGCCGACGCGTTGAAAGAGGTCGGCATCGCCATGGAACATGTGCCGTCCAACCGCGGCTATACCGGCGATCTCTATTCCCAACTGGCACGACGCTATGAAAAGGCGTGTGATTTCGCCCAAGCCGGCTCGGTGACCATTCTGTCGGTGACCACGATGCCCGGCGATGACGTTACCCACCCGGTACCGGACAATACCGGCTACATCACCGAGGGACAATTTTACCTTCACGATGGGATGATCGATCCATTCGGGTCGTTGTCCAGACTAAAACAGCACGTGATCGGACGCGAGACTCGCGACGATCATTCCCAGATCATGAACACTATGATCCGATTCTATGCCGGTGCCCGAGATGCCGAGCAAAAAAAAGCAATGGCCTTCGAGCTCTCGGACCTCGATCATAGACTTTTGAAGTTCGGCGGGTTGTTCCGCAAGCGATTCATGGATATTAACATCGCAATGCCACTCGAGGCCGCGTTGGACTTATCTTGGCAAACACTCGCCGCGTGTTTTTCACCGGGTGAACTCCTGATCAAACAGGCGCTCGTCGATAAGTACTATCCCATACCGACGAGCAAATGACCTGGAGCGGTGACGGCGCCGAGTGATACCCTGTCGGTTGACCCGGTCGCACGCGGTGACCTTTGTTTTGTGCCGCGTCTCAAGACCAACCGCCAACCGTCGGCCGACCGCGCCGCCCGGATCGCGGTGGTCGGATTCGAACGGGACCCACGCGGAGGTCGGCCGCACCCTGCCCGCAGAATTCAAGGCAATGATTTCTCGTCGACGCATGTGGTAGGGTTGGTGCTGTGGGAGCATTAACGGTGCGCATTCGCTCAAGGCGGCCCCTCACGGCGCGTGGCGCCCTATGGCGTCATGCGCGAGCGGAGTGCATGCCACTCGCCGAACTGGATTATGGTAGACCACATTGCAACCAGGGATACATTGCTCATGCATTGGATAAGCAATGCCGAGCAAAGTGCCCGCCAAGGTGACGTCGCCCGCGTCGCCCACGCCTTGAGCGAGCTCGTCTTCCACGTCGGCCACCGCGGCGATATCGCCGCGGCCGTTTGGTGTGCCGAGGTTTGTCACGACACCATTCGCCAGTATCACGAGGCGTTCTCGGCGGCCGACCGCGCGCTCGTCCTCAACACCCATGGCATCTTGTTGGCCTATGCCGACCCGACCGGGCGCGGCCCGGAGGCGTTGTTCGATCAGGCGCTGTTTTTGTCGCGCGACGCGATGGCCGCGGAGCTGTGCCTTGCGATCCTGCACTTCAAACGGGGCTATCAGCGCACCAAGCAGCAGCTCGCCGCGCTCCTGGCAACGCCGCCGCTGACCCGCGCCGGACGCGACCGCGCGCTCGGTCAGTTCGACCGCGAGATGGCCGAGGCGCGCGCATCGATCAACCTGGTGCTGGCGCACCGGCTGTCACCCGACTTCTACACCGCGCGCGCTTTGGTCGTCCGCGCCGCGGTGACCACCGCGCGCTTGGTCACCTCGATCATGCTCGATGCCTTCCGGGCGCCGCCCTGCCCGCTCGGCGTCACCGAGCCGTCACCGGACGCGGTCGATCCGACCGAGGTGATCGTGGACCTGGTCCAGAGCGGCGCGCTGTCCGAGGTCGCCGACCGCGCGCTTGCCGACCGTGCGTTTGCCGATGCGACCACCGCGCTGGCGCTGTCCGACCGGGTGGACGACGACGAGGCGCCGCCGCTGCAACCTGGCTACACCCGTGCGCTCGGCGTCGGCTATTGTCAGATGGCGCGCGGGATCGTCGGCGTGCTGTCGGCCGACCGCGACGGTACCCTGGACGTGCTCGCGGCGGCGGCCCCCAACCTGATCGAGATCGGCGACGTGACGGCCGGGACGGCGGGGTTCCTGCGCCATCTGGTCGACCCGGTCAACGGCGTCACGGTCGCACCGCCCCGCGACGCGGACGCGTTGCAGGACATCACCGAGGTGCCGCTCAACTGTCCGGTCAGCCCGCTCATGCCGTCGGGCCACCGGACCCGGCCGACCGCGGCGATCTGGGTCCCGGGGTTGCGGCCGCTCCTGACCTATCTGCGCGGCCGCGCCGATCTCCATCGGCCGCCGGTCAGCCGGCGGCCCAACCCCTGCGATCCTGCCGCCCCATGACCCGACCGACGGCGGCACCGCCGGTGCAGCCCCCTGAACCGCACGCAAACGGGGGCCAGGGGGCCGCGGTCCAGGGGGGCACCCTGGGTGGGGGGGTGCGGGGGCGTCCGCCCGCTTGCCGTGCTCAGCCCGGCAGGGCGTGGGGGAACGGCAGCTCGCGCGACTTCAGGAACTGCAACTCACCGACCGTGGTCCACGGCACCACCGCGGCGCGGTAGGCAAGATAGCTCTCGACGATCCGACGCGACAGATCGTCGATGCCGGCGACATCGGCCAGCAACTCGTTCGCCGCGTCGCCCATCGCCATCAGGATCTGCCGCGGCACGATCCGAAGCTGGACCCCGTGGCGCTGGACCAGGGCGCGCAGGGCCGGGCCGCTGTTGGCGACATACTCGGCGTAGATGTCGTCGTTGGCCGCAGTCGCCGCGTGGGCGAGAATCGCCTTCAGATCGTCCGGCAGGGCGTCGTAGGCCGGCTTGTTGACCATCATCTGCAGCGCGGTGCCCGGCTCGTGATAGCCCGGCGAGTAGTAATACTTGGCAACCTGATAGAAACCGAGCGACAGGTCGTTGTACGGCCCGACCCATTCGGCGCCGTCGAGCGCCCCCGACTGCAGGGCCTGGAAAATCTCGCCGCCCGGCAGGGTCACCACGGTGGCGCCCAGTTTGCGCCAGACCCGGCCGCCGTTGCCCGGTGCGCGGAACTTGAGGCCCTGGATGTCGTCGAGGCTGCGGATCTCGTTGCGGAACCAGCCCAGCATCTGGGTCCCGGTGTTGCCGGCCAGGAACGGCTTGATCCCGAACGGGGCGTACAGCTCGTCCCACAGCTCCTGGCCGCCGCCGTACTTGATCCAGCCCGACAGCTCGGATGCGGTCAGCCCCCACGGGAACGCCGAGAAGAACGCGACCACCTCGGCCTTGCTGATATGATAGTAGGCGGCGTCGTGCGCCAGTTCGGCCGTGCCGTCGGCGACCGCGTCGAAGCACTGCAGCGCCGGCACCAACTCGCCCGCGGCGTACAGCTTGACCGTGATCCGGCCGTCGGTCATCCGGGTGATCGTGTCGGCCAGACGCCCCGCGCCGGTGCCGATCCCGGGCAGGCCGCGCGGCCAGCTGGTGACCATGCGCCACTCGCGGCGGTTCTGGCTGATCGCCGGCGCCGGAAACGTCGCCGCGGCGGTCGCGGCGGCGGCCCCGGCGGTCGCGGTGTTGACAAGAAAGGTACGGCGTTGCATGGGTGAGCGTCTCCCGAACCTGTTGTTTGGCGGCTCGCCCCCGTCGCGTCAGATCGTGCGGCACGGCAGGTCGTCCGGTGCGGGCGGGCCGGCGACCGTTTCCCTTACCGCTCCGTTGCCTGGGCTGTCCACCTTCCCGAACCCGTCGGTCGCCGCGGGCGACGGGGAGCGAGCAAGCGACCGCGGCGGTCCCGCCGGAGCCGGCGGCCACTCGTCACCGGATGCGACCCCGGCTCACGTTCTATCCAGGGCACCAAGCAAGCCTGAAGATGTTGCCGGTGGTTGAACAGGCGCGTGGGACGATCGGTCATCCGCGGGATCGGCGTCACGGGCAGCGCCGGTGCCTCATACCTTGTATCGCCCCCAGCCTTGGCCCGCGCGCTGAAGAAACAATGACATTTTGTTGCAAGGTCAATCAAAATGGTATCTTCTGTGACCAGCGCAGGGATGTTTTACGATGGCCCTGGACCGGCGTCGCCGCTAAACCGGCTTGACATTGGCTCTTAAATATGTATAACTTTCGATAAAGGTGATATTTTTTTGGTCTGTGCTATGCTCCGCGCCAGTAGTCTACTTAGTCCACGGGCACCAATCTCCAGGGTGTCATCGTCACTTTTGACCTTTGCCAGTCTAGGTGGGGCGTTTTGTGCGTGGTGTGTTTTATCATATGGTGAGGTGGTCCGGCCTGATTTTCTTGCGTCGCCGACAGATGTTTTTACCGCATTTTTATTCATTATCGCTGACGGCGAGTTGGTTGAGCACATTTTTTCAAGTTGTTCTGTGATTTTTTTGGGGTTTGCTTTGGCGAGCGCGGTTGCGGTTCCGGTTGGCATTCTTATGGGAAGTTTCAGAGCAGTGGCGGCTATTCTTGAGCCGATCACAGGATTCATGCGATATCTTCCTGTGACCGCAATGATCCCGTTATTGATCTTATGGGTCGGCATAGGCTTGGAACAGAAAGTCGCAGTTATTTTTGTTGGTACGGTTTTTCAACAATTGATCTTGATAAGCGACATCACAGCACGAGTTCCATTAGATTTGATTGACGTTTCATATACTTTGGGTGCCAATCGTCGCCAGGTCTTGTTGCGTGTTCTTGTCCCGGCGTGTCTTCCGGGGATTATGGACACTCTCCGGGTCTCGGCCGGCTGGGCTTGGACCTATTTGGTGGTGGCGGAATTGGTCGCGTCCGAGTCCGGCCTCGGCTATCTTATCATCAATGCCATGCGCGCGTTTGATGTCGATGTGATTTTCCTCGGCATCATGATCATCGGTTTCCTCGGGTTGGTCACCGACTTGGCCTTTCGGCAATGGCGGCGGTGGGCCTTGCCTTGGGATGACACGTAAAACGCTCCAACGCCAATCCACCCGATCGGCGCCTGAAGCCTATTTGGTTTGCGTTCACGAAGGAAGACGTTTATGAAACACTATCAACAGATCATAGCGTCAAGCGCAGTTCTTTTTGTTAATCTTTTTATTTCGACAGCTTTTGCCGAGCCGCTTAGAATTGGTCACATTACCTGGGTGGGTTTTGGTCCATTATACATTGCGAAAGCTCACGGTTATTTTGAAGAACAAGGGATCGAGGTGGAACTTACCAAGTTCTCCGACGTGAAATTTCAGCAAGCCGCCCTTGCCGCCAACAGAATTGATGTCGTCATGGGAACTATGGACGGCATCATTCGTACGATTGCGCAGGGCCAATCGACCCGGTTCTTGTTTGCGATCGATGATAGTGAAGGCGCGGACGGCATTGTCGCAGACCAGGAGGTCACGGATGTAAAGGACCTTCGGGGTCGCACGGTCGCATATTCGGTGAATTCCGCAGCCGAGTTCTTTTTAAAGGTGGTTTTGGACGATGCCGGCCTTTCGGTCGAGGATATCCGGACCGCCAATATGGCGACCGGCGATGCCGGCGCCGCGTTTCTCGCCGGCCGGGTCGACGCGGCCGTGACCTGGGAACCGCATTTGAGCCGGGTCCGCGCCCATCCCCGCGGTCGCGTTCTAACCGATACCCGCAACTGGCCCGGCCTCCTGGTCAGCGCGGCCTCCGCCAATCTGCCGACCGTTGAAACCCGGCTGTCGGATCTGCAGGCGTTGTACCGGGCTTGGATCAAGGCGGTCGAGTACCAAAAAACCAACGAAGAGGAAGCAGACCGGATCATGGCCGACGGGGTCGGCGGCTGGCTGAAAGATCCGGCCGAGTTCGCCATGGTGCGGGCGGATATCAGGTTCTTTGACGATGACGGTAATCATGCCTTCATCGGCACCCAGGTGGCACCGGGAGCCGCAGTCACCACGATGACCGACGCGATCCGGCTTGGCGGTCTTGACGTAACAGAGTCGCCGTTCGACCTGATCGTCTTTGAGGTGGTCAATCAGTAGGTCGAACACTGGCAGTAGGTCGAACACTGGCAGTAGGTCGAACACTGGCAGTAGGTCGAACACTGGATCGGCAACTGTGGCGCCAACGTGTCATGCTTGTGGATCAGATCAGCTCTGCGGACGACGCCCTGACCCGCGATGACGGTCCGGGTTATGGTTGGTGTTCCTCCGCTGCCATCCGGCCGATGGTGGCGGGAAAAACATCCAGTGCCCTACCATAGCCATGTTTGCTGCCATGTTTGCGCATCGACCGACCACCACCACTACCACGACCTCGACCACCGGCGACGGTGGGTCGCCGTCTGGTCGCATGCGCTGGCACGCGTAGCTCGCTCGAAAACCAGATCAGGCCCCACCGGCGACGGACGGGGCCTTTTTCATGTCCGAACAGTCCCCGCCGCGCCCCAACCGAAGAAGGCGTGCGCGAGATGGACGATCTTGATCACCGACGGCTCGGCACCGAGCTCGGTCTCTGGCACCTTGAGGACGACGCGCCGGGCATGGTGTTCTGGCACCCGCACGGCTATTCCGTGTATCGCATGCTGGAAGACTTCATCCGGGACCGCATGCGCCGGTTCGGCTATGCCGAGGTCCGCACCCCGCAGCTGTTGCCGCTCGCGCTGTGGCAGCAAAGCGGGCACTTGGACAAGTTCGCCGACAACATGATCCGCGCCGACGACGGTGACCGCCCGATGGCGCTGAAGCCGATGTCGTGTCCGGCCCATGTCCGGATCTTTAACCAGGGCGTGCGGTCGTGGCGCGATCTGCCGATCCGCTACGCCGAGTTCGGCGCGTGCCACCGCAACGAACCCTCGGGCGCATTGCACGGCTTGATGCGCACCCGCGCGTTCGAACAGGACGACGCCCACGTCTTTTGTCGCGACGACCAGGTGACGGGCGAAGTCGCCCGCGTCATCGAGCTGGTCACCGAGGTCTATCGCGCGCTCGGTTTCGCCGAGGTCGAGGTCGGGCTGTCCACCCGGCCGGCGGTGCGTGCCGGCACCGATCGGCTGTGGGACTGGGCCGAGGCGACGCTGGGCGATGCGGCGCGCGCCTGCGGCCTCGTCTGCCGGCTCCAGCCCGGTGAGGGCGCGTTCTATGGCCCGAAGCTCGAGTTCGCGCTCCGCGACCGCTGCGGCCGGTCGTGGCAATGCGGCACCGTCCAGATCGATCGCGTGCTGCCGGATCGGCTCGACGCGCGCTATGTCGCCGCGGACGGCGCACGCGCGCTGCCGGTGATGATCCATCACGCGGTGTTCGGCTCGCTCGGCCGCTTCGTCGCGATCCTGCTCGAGCACCATGCCGGCCAATTGCCGTTCTGGCTGGCACCGGTGCAGGTCGCGGTCGCCCCGGTGTCGCGCGACCAGGACGCTTATGCGCGCGAGGTCGCGGGCGCCTTGGACACGGCCGGGCTGCGCGCGACCGTCGACGCCGGCGCCGACACCCTGTCGCGGCGGATCGTCGCCGCCCATGCGGCGCGGGTGCCGGTGATCGCGATCGTCGGGGCGCGTGAGGCCGCGGCGCGTCAGGTCACGGTGCGCGAGCGCGACGGCGCACAGGCGCAAGCGCCACTGGCCGAGACTGTCGCCGCGCTGGCGCGCCGCGGGGCGGTGCCGGGGCTCGCGGTCGCGGGTCCAGGGTCGTAACCGGCGCCCGGCGGCACCGGGCCCCCGAGGAGGTGGGGGTCCATCCGCCCTGGATGGGACTCGCCACCTGCGGCGCCGAATGCGGCCTGACGGCCGTGCGGGTGGACACCCCCCTTGACCCCCACTTATTGGGGTCCAGGGGGTCACCCCTGGTGGGGGGTGTCGGGGGGCAAAGCCCCCTGACCCTGGGGGCGTAAGCCCCCAAACCGTCGCAACGGGCGTTGGTTTCTGCCTATTTCCCACCGTCCTTCGGCCGACCCACCCTGGATGAAACTGTGTGGCACCCCCGCCGAAAGGCGGGGGACAGTCCTCCCCCCACGGAACGTGGGGGGAGGCATACGGCGGCGCCGGTGGCCACCGGCACCGCCGTATGCCCCCATCCGCCCGCTGGCGCGGGCACCTTGTATCTCCGTGCTACCGCTTCGCTGCGTGAGCA
>JANQHG010000006.1 GCA_028277115.1 Azospirillaceae bacterium | reverse complement strand
GACGGGGGAAGGCCTTCTCAGGCAAACAACAGGATGGGCGATTGGGGATGGCGCAACCAAAGCTTGTGGGCGCTACCCACGAGTCGCAGCGACGAGGCTTTCTGCTGCTTACAAGAGTGTGATTTTACCATACCGAGCGATAAAATTCTGTATTCAAGATCACATACGACTTACATCGGATCACATTGAAGATGAAGCATGCAGAGCATTGGAGAAGCCGTTCTTCGCTGACCACGGAATAACAATGACAAAGCGTCTTCGCGCCATGCTCCGGTCCATGCGATTGGTCGTTCCGGTGCGATGCCCCTACTCACTGCCCGACCGGGACGATCACGCCGTCTTGGGTACCGCCCTTGCCGCGAATTCCGACATCCTCATCACTGGCAATCGATAACATTTCCCGAAAGCCAGATACGGGTCAATCAGAGTGCTCTCGCCGGCCGAGTTTTTGTTAGAGTATTACGGTTCGAAAACGTAGCCGTGGACGATTTGACAGCCACGTGGCGGGCCCGGACGCACGGGCGTCCGGGCCCTTGACGGCGGCAGGTGCCGCGGCGCAACGTGCCCAACTTCGCGCGCGGCGGCGTCCGTCGGGTGGCACCGGGGCGCGCGCGCCACCATGTTGTCGGGATCACCGCGTGAAAGGCAGCGTCTTGCCAACAGGACAGTTCAGTCGATGACCGCGCCGGCCGACCGCCCGCCCGTCTGGCACGGCACCACCATCCTGTCGGTCCGCAAAGGCGACCAGGTGGTGATGGCCGGCGACGGCCAGGTCAGCATGGGCCAGACCGTGATGAAGTCGAACGCCCGCAAGGTCCGGCGGTTGGCCGACGGCGGCGTGGTCGCCGGCTTCGCCGGTGCGACCGCGGACGCGTTGACCCTGCTCGAGCGGCTCGAGACCAAGCTCGAGCAGCACCCGGGCCAGCTGACCCGCGCCTGCGTCGAGATGGCCAAGGACTGGCGGACCGACCGCTATCTGCGCCGGCTCGAGGCGATGATGGCGGTCGCTGATCGCTCGGTCAGCCTGGTGTTGACCGGCAGCGGCGACGTGCTCGAGCCCGAGGACGGGGTGATCGGGATCGGCTCGGGCGGCCCCTACGCGCTCGCCGCGGCGCGCGCGCTCGCCGGCGTCGACGGTCTCGATGCCGAGACGATCGCGCGGCGCGCGCTCGCGATCGCCGCCGAGATTTGCGTTTACACCAACCACAGCGTCACCCTGGAGACCCTGTGACCAGCCCGCCGCCGGTCGCCAGCGTCGAACACCCGCCAGGGGGCGCGCGGAACGGACCCCAGATGACCTCGTTCAGCCCCCGCGAGATTGTTTCCGAGCTCGACCGTTACATCGTCGGCCAGACCGAGGCCAAGCGCGCGGTCGCGATCGCGCTGCGCAACCGCTGGCGGCGCATGCAGCTGGCCGAAGACCTGCGCGAAGAGGTTCTGCCCAAAAACATCTTGATGATCGGGCCGACCGGGGTCGGCAAGACCGAGATCGCGCGCCGGCTCGCCCGGCTCGCCCAGGCGCCGTTCTTCAAGGTCGAAGCGACCAAGTTCACCGAGGTCGGCTACGTCGGCCGCGACGTCGAGGGCATCGTGCGCGACCTGATCGAGATCGCGATCACCATGAACCGCGACCGCCTGCGCAAGGACGTCGCCGCCAAGGCCGAGCTGCGCGCCGAAGAACGCGTGATCGACGCCCTGGTCGGCGACAAGTCGAGCCACGAGACCCGCCAGAAGTTCCGCAAGATGCTGCGCGAAGGCGCGCTCAACGACCGCGAGATCGACGTCCAGGTCTCCGACACCAACATGTCGTCGCTGCCGACCTTCGAGGTCCCCGGCATGCCCGGCGCCCAGATGGGCATGCTCAACCTGAACGACATGTTCGGCCGCGCCTTCGGCAACCGGACCAAGACAAGGCGGATGACCGTCGCCGAATCCTACGACGTCCTGATGGCCGAGGAGTCGGACAAGCTGGTCGACCAGGACAAGGTGGTGTCGGGCGCGATCCAGATGGTCGAACAGAACGGCATCGTGTTCATCGACGAGATCGACAAAATCTCGGCAAAGTCGGAGATCCGCGGCGGCGCCGACGTCAGCCGCGAGGGCGTCCAGCGCGACCTGTTGCCGCTGATCGAAGGCACCAGCGTCGCCACCAAATACGGCACGGTCAAGACCGACCATATCCTGTTCATCGCGTCCGGCGCGTTCCACCAATCGAAACCGTCCGACCTGTTGCCCGAGCTGCAGGGTCGGTTGCCGATCCGGGTCGAGCTGAAGGCGCTGACCCAGACCGATTTCGAACGCATCCTGACCGAGCCCGAGGCGAGCCTGATCAAACAGTACCGCGCCCTTCTCAACACAGAGCAGGTCACCCTCGAGTTCGCGGACGAGGCGATCAGCGAACTCGCCAAGCTCGCCGCCGAGATCAATACTGCGGTCGAGAACATCGGCGCCCGCCGGCTCCACACCGTGATGGAGCGGCTGCTCGAAGACATCAGCTTCGAGGCGAGCGAGCGCACCGGCGACACCGTCGTGATCGATGCCGATTATGTCCGGACCCGGGTCGCCGAGCTTGCAAAGGATGCGGACTTGTCGCGGTTCATCCTCTAGGGTCGGGCATCCGGCGCCGGTCCCGTTCCGGAGCCGGCCGCCCGACCCTGTTGGTTTGGATTACCGATCGGTTCTCGCCCCATGACATCGTTTGCCAGCCTCGACGACCTCGATCCCCGCGGCCGCACCGTGTTGGTGCGCGCAGACCTCAACGTCCCGGTCAAGGACGGCCGGGTCTCCGACACCACCCGGATCGACCGCCTGGTCCCGACCCTGACCGACCTGATCGACCGCGGCGCCAAGGTCGTGCTGTTGTCCCACTTCGGGCGGCCCAAGGGACGCCCCGACCCGACCCAATCGTTGCGCGTGGTGGTGCCGGCGTTGGCCGCCGCGCTCGGCCGGCCGGTTCGCTTCGCCGACGACTGCATCGGTGCCGCAGCCGCCGACGCGATTGCCGCCGCCGGGCCGGACGAGGTCGTCTTCCTCGAAAACCTGCGCTTTCATCCGGGCGAAGAGGCCAACGACCCGGCGTTCGCCGACGCGTTGGCGGCGCTTGGCGACCTTTACGTCAACGACGCCTTTTCCTCCGCCCACCGGGCCCATGCCTCGACCACCGCGCTGGCCGAGCGGCTGCCCAAGGCGGCCGGCCGGCTGATGGCGGCCGAAATCTCCGCGCTCGCCCGCGCGCTCGAGACCCCGGCGCGGCCGGTCGCGGCGATCGTCGGCGGCGCCAAGATCTCGACCAAACTCGATCTGATCGGCAACCTGGTGCGCCGGGTCGATGTCCTGGTGCTCGGCGGCGGCATGGCCAACACCTTCCTCGCCGCCGACGGGGTCGCGATCGGCCGGTCGCTGTGCGAAGCCGACATGCTCGACACCGCGCGCGCGATCGCCCGCGCCGCCGCCGACACCGGCTGCACCCTGATCCTGCCGGTGGACGGCGTGGTCGCCGACACGCTGGCGCCGGGGGGGGCGACCGCGACCGTGCCGCTCGACGCGGTGCCGGCCGAGCGGATGATCCTCGACATCGGCCCGGCCAGCGTCGCGCGGATCGCCGACGCGCTCGCGCCGTGCCGGACCCTGGTGTGGAACGGCCCGCTCGGCGCGTTCGAGACCCCGCCGTTCGACGCCGGGACCGTCGCGGTCGCCCGCATCGTCGCCGACCGCACCACCGCCGGCGAGTTGTTGAGCGTCGCGGGCGGCGGCGACACCGTCGCGGCCCTGGCGACCGCGGGGGTCGGCGAACGCTTGAGCTATCTGTCTACCGCCGGCGGCGCCTTCCTCGAGTGGCTCGAAGGCAAGGACCTGCCCGGCGTGGCGGCATTGCGCACGGCGCCCGCCGCCGGCGGCACGGGATGAACCGGCCGGCAGCGGTCGCGCGTCGGGGGCCGCGGCGACGCCGTCGCGACCCCGCCGGTCACGCCACATGACGCGCGGCCGTGCACGGTCGGGTCCAGGGCAGGCTGAGCGTCACCCGGGTGCCCTCGCCCGGCGTGCTGGCGATCGAAAGCCTGCCGCCGTGGAGCACCGCCAGGCGGCGGCTGATCGACAGACCAAGACCGGTGCCGCCGTACCTGCGCCGGATCGACTGATCGGCCTGCTGGAACGGCTCGGCGATCCGCGGCAGCGCATCGGGCTCGATGCCGATCCCGGTGTCGGTGACCGTCACCGCCACCGCCCGGTCACCGTCGCGCGTCACCGCGAACGAGACCGCGCCGCCGGGCGGCGTGAACTTGATCGCGTTCGACAACAGGTTGAGCAGTATCTGGCGGAGCGCCCGGCAGTCGGCCTCAAGCGGCGGCAGCGCCGGGTCCGGGGTGTAAGCCACAGAGATACCGCCGGCGGCGGCGCGCAGGCGGATCATCGCGATCGCGCTTCGGATCACGTCGTTGAGGTCGACCGGCTCGAGCTCGAGCCGATACTGCCCGGCGTCGAGCCGCGACATGTCCAGCACATTGTTGATCAGCTCGAGCAAATGAATGCCGCTCGCCCGGATGTCCTGGGCATAGTCCCGATAGACCAAGGCCTCCGGTATCTTGAACGCCTCGTCGATCAAGATGTCGGAAAAGCCGATGATCGCGTTGAGCGGCGTGCGCAGCTCATGGCTCATGGTCGCAAGGAACTGGCCCTTGGCGGCGCTGGCCGCCTCGGCCGCGGCCTTGGCCTCGACCAGCGCGTGCGCGGCGCGACGTTGGTCGGTGATGTCGCGTGCCACCCACAAGACCGCCGGGGCCGGAGCGTAGCTGTCGGGCAGCGGGGTCAGCCGCGCCTCGAACCAGCGCTCGTCGTCGCCGATCACCAAGGGGTAGGTCAGCGCCTGGACCGTGCCGGAGGCGAGCGCGCGCACCAGCGTCGCCTCGATCTCGTCGGCGACCGCCCGCGGGAACGCCTCGCCGATCGGGCGGCCGAGCCGATCAGACGGGGCGCGCACCTCCAACCGTTCGCCGCCGCAGATCACCTCGACCTGATGGCCGGCCCGGTCGAGCACCAAGATCACGTCGGGCAACGCGGAGACCAGCGCGGCAAGCCGGCTGTTCGATCGCCGGAGCGCCTGCTCGGCGGCGACCCGATCGGTGACGTCGCGCAGCAGCAGCACCATTTCGGTCGCGGTGTGGTAGCCGGCGACCTCGAACAGCCGGGCCGGGCGGCCGGCGACCGGCCCGAGCCTGAGCGTGATCGGGCGGACAAACCCCCGGCGGCTCAGCCGCGCCAGGATACGATCGGCCTTTCGCCACCGCTGGCCGAACAGCCGCGTGAGCAACGCGACGTAGCCGCGCGGCAGCGGGCCGCCGGCGAGCGGTGCCAGCATCGCCGCCGCGGCGCGGTTGAGGAACACCCGGCCGTCGGCGATGTGCGCCGCCCCGGCGGGCAAACCCTCGACCAGTTGAGCGAGCCGTTGCTGGTTGGCGCTCAGCGTCTCGGTCACCAGTTCCATACGACGCAGATTGCGAAACAGCAGATACGCCAACACCGCGAGCGCGAGCCCGATCACGATCACCGCCAGCGCGATTTCGACCGTTGCCCGCCACCAGCTGGCGAGCGCCAACCGACGCGGCCACCCTGCCGTCACCGAGAGCGCCGCCGCCCCGGCGACCGGACGGACGGCGGTGATCCAGCCGTCCCCGGCGGTCGGTCCAAAGCGGTCGGCGCCGCCGGTGGTCAGCACCAGGGAACCGTCAGCGGTTTGGAGCTGCACCCGGAGGTGGTCGCCCATCTCCAACCGATCGATCGCCGCCCGCAGGGCATCGCCCGCAACAGCGGCGGCGATGTCGCCGACCGCCGGCCGGCCGGCCGCCCCGGCGACCGGCGCCATCAGCACCAGCAGCGACCGCGCGCCATCGTCGGCCCCCGTCGCCGCGATCGACGCGACGACCCTCCGCGGATCGCCGTCGGGCCGCCGGGTAAGCGCCCCCAACGACTCGGGCCATGCCCCGCCACGCCCGATCACCCGACCCGACCGATCCACCGCGGCGACGCCGACAATACGGTCGCCCTGAGCGGCGAGACGGTCGACCGCACGCGCCAGCACGCCCTTAACCGACTCGCGATCGATCGGTGCCCGGGCAAGGTTCGTCAGCACGGCCGACGGGGCCGCGACAAGCCGCGCAACCTCCCCCGCCGCTGCCATTGCGACCGCCTCCGCGCGCCACCGACCGTCGTCGATCGCGGTGCGACGGGTGTTGACCACGGCCAACCCGATCAACAAGGAAAAGCCGACGCCGAGCACCGCGAGCACGCTGATCAGATAGCCGCGCAGACGCCCGAACGGCGGCAGATCTGAGCCGACGCCGGGGATCGGCAGGTCGGGCATGGCCTTGATCTCCGGTGAGCCGCCCGCCGACCGGGTCGGCGTCCTTAAGCACACACCCCGCCGGCCGAGTGCCCGCTGCAGCGCCCCGCCACCCGGATCACCAGCAAGCAAGCATTCTATTACCTTAGTTTGTATTCTCTTGTCAGTGAACGAGAAATCGGCGACAACCCGGGGGCCGTCGGCGTTGACCCGCGACCATGGTCGGGCGGGTCGGGCGGTGCCTTATGTCTCGTCCGTGACACGGATTCGGTTCATGGAGCCTTGGGTCGGCGTTGTCCTTTTCAACGTGCTCGCGGTGTGGCCGATCGCCCGGATCCTGCGCCGGGTTGGTCTCAACCCCCTGCTGGCCGGGCTGGTGTTCGTGCCGATGCTCGGCCTGTTGCTGGTGCTTATGATCCTCGGCCACGCCCGCTGGCCGCGGCTGCCGCCGCGCCCAACGCCGTTTCGCAAACCGCGCAAGGTGGTCGAATGACAACCTTCTTGTCGCTCTACGGCAATCCGTTGCCGATGATGCTGCACCTGCCGGCGTGGGCGATCTACGCGTTGATCGGCTGCCTGCTCGCCTACAAACTGGCGCTCGGCGGCTGGATTCTGGCGCGCACCGGGCGCAGCCCATTGTGGGTGCTGATCCTGTTGGTGCCCTACGCCAACGTCGCGGCGTTGTGGGCATTTGCTTACGTCTCCTGGCCGGCGCTGCCCGACGACGGGGCTGATCAGGGCGGGGCTGATCAGGGCGGGGCCGATCCGGGCGGGGCGGAGTCGGGCTAGCGAGCAACCGACCCGCCAGCGACGAGTTTTTTTTGGGGGGGGCTGGCACCCCCAAGGCAAGGGGGCAACCAGGGGACCGCGCCTCCCGCCCGGCCGAAGGCCGAAGACGGCACCGCCCCTTGCCGGACCGCCGGACCGCGGTCGATACTCGGCCATTCGGCGGGCACCCGTGCCCTGCCCTCAATCGTCACCTGCGAGGCCGATCGCCATGACCCAACCCGCTGCCGGCGGCGTCCGTAAAGTCGTCCTCGCCTACTCCGGCGGTCTCGACACCTCGGTGATCCTGCGCTGGCTCCAAGAGACCTACGCCTGCGAGGTCGTCACCTTCACCGCCGACATCGGCCAGGGCGACGAGGTCGCGCCGGCCCGGGCCAAGGCCGACCTGCTCGGGGTCAAGGACATCTTCATCGAGGACCTGCGCGAACCGTTCGTCGCCGAGTTCGTCTTCCCGATGTTCCGGGCCAACGCGCTTTATGAGGGCACCTATCTGCTCGGCACCGCGATCGCGCGACCCCTGATCGCGCGCCGCCAGATCGAGATCGCGCGTGCGGTCGGCGCCGACGCGGTCGCCCACGGCGCGACCGGCAAGGGCAACGACCAGGTCCGGTTCGAGCTCGCCTATTACGCGCTGATGCCGGAGATCCAGGTGATCGCGCCGTGGCGCAGCTGGGACCTCGACTCGCGGGCCGCCCTGCTTGCCTATGCCGAGGACCGCCAGATCCCGATCGCACGCGACCGCCGGGGCGAGCCGCCCTATTCGACCGACGCCAATCTCCTGCACATCTCCTACGAGGGCCGCGCGCTCGAAGACCCGTGGGTCGAACCCGACGAGGCGATGTTCACGCGCACGGTCGCGCCCGAGGCGGCACCCGACCGGCCGAGCACCGTCGAGATCGCGTTCGAGCGTGGCGACCCGGTCGCGGTCGACGGCGAGGCGTTGTCGCCGGCGCGGCTGCTCGAACGGTTGAACGGGCTCGCCGGCGCCAACGGGATCGGCCGGGTGGACCTGGTTGAAAACCGCTTTGTCGGCTTGAAATCGCGCGGCGTCTACGAGACCCCGGGCGGAACCTTGCTTGCGATCGCCCGGCGCGCTGTCGAGAGCCTGACCCTCGACCGCGGCGCGGCCCATCTCAAGGACGAGCTGATGCCGCGCTATGCCGAGCTGATCTACAACGGCTTTTGGTTCAGCCCGGAGCGCGAGGCGCTCCAGGCCTTGATCGATCAGACCCAGGACGTGGTCACCGGAACCGCCCGGCTCAAGCTCTATAAGGGCAGCGCCCGGGTGGTCGGGCGCCGGGCGCCGCGCGGCCTTTATCGCCAGGACTTTGCGACCTTCGAGGCCGACCGGGTCTACGACCAGGCCGATGCGGCGGGCTTCATCCGCCTGAACGCGTTGCGCCTGCGTCTCAAGCGGCTCGCCGAGGGCGACGTCGCGCCGCCGGCGCCCGGCTGACCGGCCGGGCGCCGGCGGCGCCGGATTCCGTTCCGGCGCACGATATATGGTATGTCCCTTGCCACCCGGTAGCGATTGTTGGTAGTCTCGGCGGGAACGAGACCATGGCACCGCCGGACGCGGCGCCGTGACGGGGGCGGGTCGATGAGCAAACGGACGACGGCACGGGCACGGACCCAAGCCCGACCGCACAGTGCCGCCGGGGCGGCCGCGGCGGCGGCCGACGCCGCGGCCGCGATCGAGGCCGGGCGCCACCGCGAGGCGATCGAGCATTTCAAAATCGCGCTCAGGTTCGAGTCGCGGGCAAGCTGGCGCGCCGGCCTGACCGCGGCCTACACCGGTCGGGCCCGCGAGCTCGCGGCCAAGGGCATGTATCGCGAAGCCGAGATCGTGCTCGCCAACACCGAGGACCGGGACGGCCGGGTTGCGGACCCGGGGCT
>JANQHG010000279.1 GCA_028277115.1 Azospirillaceae bacterium | reverse complement strand
GGCCCGGTCACCACGGTCGGATAGGGGCCGAGCGCGGCAGGATCGCGGTTCGACAACAAACTGTGGCTGTCGCCGCCGACGATCACATCGACCCCGTCGACCCGCGCGGCCAACGCCAGATCGCGGTTGAGGCCGACATGGGTGAGCGCAATGATCACCCCCACGCCCTCGCCCTCAAGCGCCGCAACCGCCTCGGCGAGCGCCATTGCCGGATCGCGAAACCCGATGGTCGGCCCGGGCAGCGCGGTCACCGCGGTGTCGGGCGAGGTCAGCCCGACGATCCCGACCCGTACGCCGTCGATCTCACGCACGGTGTACGGTTCGACCAACCCGACCAGCTGCGGCTCTTTGTCGAGCATCAGGTTGGCGCTGACCGCGGTCGCGGTCAGCCCGACCAGATACCGCGCGAGCTCGGTCGGACCGTCATCGAACTCGTGGTTGCCAAGGGTAACGGCGTCATAGCCGATCCGATTAAGGAACGGCGTCAGGGCCGCACTCTTGTGCCGGGAATAAAACAGCGACCCCTGGAACTGATCGCCGGCATCGAGCACGAGCAGGTTCGCGGCGGTCGCCCTGAGCGTGGTCACCATGTGGTGCAGCCGCGCGACCCCGCCGTAACACCGACCGCCGGCCAGATCCCGCGGCCGGCACGCGGCGCCGAATCGGTTGACCGGCGCCAAACGGGCGTGGACGTCGTTGGTGTGGAGGATGGTCAAGGTCAGGGCCGTCTCGGCGGCGGCGGCCGGCGCGGGGCCGGCGGCGATCGCGAGCGCCAACCAGACCACGAGCGGCCCCAAGGCGATCCACCCCTTGCGGTCCGCGGTGCCGGCATCCTGCCTGTCCCGTTCGGTCATCATCGCCCTTGCCTCTCGTTCCACCCCGGAGCAGGCGCGGCGCCGCCGCATGGCGCCGCCACGCGAGCCGCAGAGGATACCGCGCGAACATGACAGGCAACGCTCCGCCGCACCGACCACCGCCCCTGTCGCCGATCGACGTCGGGGCGAAAACCCAGGCGCTCCTGGTTTCGGGGCAACGTTGTGCCCGCCCAACGCCCCACCGTGATCGAGACCAAGCGGTCCCAGCAAGATGCCGCGCGATGTCCGACTGACGATGAGCGCCTGACCGTGGTCACATTGGTCGCGACGGCGCCGGCGGCCCTGGCAAGCGCGGCGGCGGCCGGGTGATCTCCTACGTCCACACGGCGGCCGGCGCGCGGATGTTGTTGATTTCACCATCGCCGCCGGGCGAGTGGAGGCCGATCTAGGTGGTGGTTTGTTCAAGAAACGCTTGGCTCGACCCGGCGCAGGAAAACGCGGTGGATACAGAACCATCCTCGGGTATCGAACCATCCTCGGGTATCGCAGGGCCGACCCGCCGCGCGTGGTTTTCTTGTACGCCTTTGCCAAGAGCGCCAAGAGCAACCTCTCGAAGACGGAACAGACCGCACTCGCCATCGCTGCCCGGGCTGTTCTGACGGCGACCGACCAACAGATCGCCCTTGCGGTGGCTGATGGCGTGTTTGTCGAGGTGATCTGCAATGAGTGAGATTCTGGATATCGCCCAAGAAATGGCGCGTGACCGCCGCAAGGTCGGCGCGATCGACGACGTCACCCTGCGCGAGGTCGAAGGTTTGTGCATGCCGCGTCCGAGGCGGATGACACCGGCCGAAATCCGGCGCATCCGCACCGACAATTGCGCCAGCCAGGCGACGTTCGCCGCATTCCTGGGTGCCGGCGAGACGACGATTCAGCAATGGGAGCTGGGCGAAAAAAACCGACCGGACCGGCGCTCCGTTTACTCGATCTGATCGACCGCAAAGGGCTTGCGGCGCTTGGTTAAGCACAGAACATGGCAAACAGCTCCGCGGTCTCACCACCCAGTGACTGAAAAGGCGCCGACCCCGAGATCGGCATTGCCCCAACAGATACTCTTCCATCTTCACATTCTTCGTAACCGCGCCGTGCCATTCGGCCAAGAAACCTCTCAAGCGCCGTGGCCGCGTTCTCATAGCTTGAAAAAAACTCTCGTCGAGACCAGACCAGCCGACCGCGACGGAACGTACACCGCGCCATGTGCCAGCCGCCGACCAAATCTGGAAACACGATGACCGTGCACCTTGACTGGAGGGCGCGAGGGCGGTCGGCGCGGGCCATCTCAATACGATCCGCAGACGACGCCGTGTCCATCCGGCGCGCGCAGGGACCCTCGTCGGACGGATGACCAACTGCTGAGCAATATGCAGTAGACATTGGCGACGGTGACCCAACTTCTCGATGCCTGCCTAAATCTAGCAGAGAGGATGGGCGATACGCAAATTGTGGTACCTAGTCGCCTCGATCGATCCGACTCACCCGCTGAAACAGTCGTCCGCACCGGCCGCGACTCATTGGAAATTGGAAGGTTCGGCGAACAAGCGAAAAAGCGTCGTGCCGCAAGCACCAGTCCCGGAGAGTGTCAAGGTTCTTGCGACTGATTCCCGGCCACTCGGGTCTGCGCTCCCCGAATTTGGCTGAGTTTGGGGGGATTGGCGCCGCAAACAGCCACGCGTTTCCAGGCATTGTGTCATACCCCACGCGCCGCGACCACGCTCGACACGGCCGCCCGGGGCCCCGGTCCACCCAGCCCGTGATCCCTATCGGCCCTTGCCTCCAGGTCTGGAGTGCCCGGTCTTGCCCCCCTCGGCGCCCCTGACACTCTCGTGACCCGCCGCCGCTTTTCCTTGACGCCTTCGCCCCCATGTTGACCCTCTGTTCTCTCCGCCCGGGCCGACCCGCCGCCCGGACCGGCCCGATATCAGCGGACGCTTGAACGAATGACCTCTGCCTCGCCCGGCCTCGCGCTGGCCTTCGATCTTGCCTTCGACGACCTCTACCGCCCGGACGGCCTTGCCCGGGTCGATGACGCCTTCTGCCGCTTGGTCCACGGCGCCGACCCGGCGTTGGCCGAGCGGTTCGCCGCGGCGCGGCGCGCGCCGGACGCGCTGGCGCCGCGCGACGAGAGCGCGCTGATCATTGCGCTGGCGCCCTACGTCGATCGATTCGTCGCCGCACTGTTCGGCATCGAGGCCGAGGTCGCGGCGCTGACCGGGCGGCACCACGCGCTTGCGCCGCTGTTTGCCTGCAAGCGGCTGTTCGTGCAGCGCCGTGCCGCCAAGCAGATCAAGCCTGCCGAGGCGGCGGCGTTCGACGGCGATGCGTTGGCCGCCGCGCTCGCCGAGCGGATCGGGGCCGGCTTCGACGAGCTCGCGTTTGCGACTGCGGTGCAGGGGTGGTGCGAGGATGAAGCGGCGCATGCCGAGGCGCTCGAGCTTGCGCTGAAATACGCGGCGTGGGCGCTGTATAATCCGGCCGGGCGGGCACGGCACGGCGGCGGGCTGTTGTTCCAGGTGCCGGAAAAGCACGATCCGACCAAACTGATCGAGGTCGAGACGGTCGATCACGCCGGGTTGCCGGCGCATCGGTTCGGGACGGCGCAGCGGCGGCCGAGGCAGGGGTTCGCGTTGACCGATCCGGGGACGGATCTCGCGGGCGCGCTCGATCAGGCCAACTACTGCATCTGGTGCCACAATCAGGGCAAGGACTCGTGCGCCAGGGGCCTGCGCGACCGCAAGACCGGGGCGGTGCAGGTCAGTCCGCTCGGGGTCAAGCTTGCGGGGTGTCCGCTCGAAGAGAAAATCTCCGAGATGCATGTGGTCAAGAGTGCGGGCGTGCCGATCGGTGCGCTCGCCGTGATCACGATCGACAACCCGATGTGCCCGGCGACCGGCCACCGCATCTGCAACGACTGCATGAAGTCGTGCATTTATCAAAAGCAACAGCCGGTCGATATTCCCCAGGCCGAGACGCGGACGCTCAAGGATGTGCTCGCGCTGCCCTGGGGGGTCGAGATTTACGGGCTGTTGACCCGGTGGAATCCGCTCAATCTGCGCCGGCCGCTGCCCAAAGCGGCGAGCGGGTACAAGGTGTTGGTGGTCGGGCTCGGGCCGGCCGGCTTTACTTTGTCGCATCACCTGTTGAATGACGGCCATGCGGTGGTTGCGATCGACGGGCTCAAGATCGAGCCGCTGGCGCCCGCGCTGTCCGGGGTTGATGCGCGCGGCGGCCGGGTGCCGTTCCGGCCGGTGCGCGACTTCGGCGAGTTGGTCGAACCGCTCGACGCCCGGGTGATGGCCGGGTTCGGCGGGGTTGCCGAGTACGGTATTACCGTGCGCTGGGACAAGAATTTCTTGAAACTGATCCGGCTGATGCTGGAGCGGCGCGCCGAATTCACCATGATCGGCGGGGTGCGGTTCGGCGGGACCTTGACCGTCGCCGACGCGTTCGCCGCCGGGTTCGATCACATCGCGCTGTGTGCCGGGGCCGGGCGGCCGACGGTCTTGCGCATCCCGAATGGGTTGGCGCCCGGGGTGCGTCAGGCCTCGGACTTTCTGATGGCGCTGCAGTTGACCGGGGCGGCGCGCGCCGACACGCTCGCCAACCTGGAGATCCAGCTGCCGGTGGTGGTGATCGGCGGCGGGCTGACCGCGGTCGATACCGCGACCGAGGCGCTCGCCTACTACCCGATCCAGGTCGAGCGGTTCCTGGCGCGCTACGAGACCTTGGTCGCCGAGCGCGGCGAGGACGCCGTCCGCGCCGGCTGGACCGCCCGGGAGCGCGAGACCGCCGACCGCTATCTCGCCCATGCCCGGGCGTTGCGGGCCGAGGCCGCAGCCGCCACCGCGGCCGGGCGGGCGCCGCGCACCCAGGCACTGCTGGAAGAGTGGGGCGGCGCGACCATTGTCTATCGCCGCCGGATCACCGAGGCGCCGAGCTACACGCTCAACCACGAAGAGGTCGCCAAGGCGTTCGAGGAAGGCATCCGCTTGATCGAGCAGGTCACCCCGACCGCGGTCGAGATCGACCGGTTCGGCCATGCCGAGGGTTTGCGCCTCGCCCGGCCCGACGGCGTCGAGACCGTGGTCCCGGCGCGCACCGTCCTGGTGGCGGCCGGAACCCAGCCCAACACCGTGCTGGCGCGCGAGGACAATCCGGACGGGCTGATCACGCTCGACGGCAAATACTACCAGGCGTTCGACGAGACCGGCGCCAAGGTGACGCCCGAGCGGCTGTCGAAGCCGTCGGAGGTCCATGTCGTGATGGCGCGCCACGACGACGGCCGGGCGATCTCGTTTTGGGGCGATCTTCACCCGTCGTTCGCCGGCAATGTCGTCAAGGCGATGGGCGGGGCCAAGCAAGGCTACCCGGTGGTCAGCCGCGTGGTCGCCGGCCGGCCGCCAACCGCGGTTGCGCCGGACGCGCTTGCGGCCGAGGTTAATCGGCGGTTGAGGGCCCGCGTCCACGCGATCAACCGTCTGACCCCGACGATCGTCGAGGTGGTGATCGACGCCCCCCAGGCCGCCGGGCGGTTCGAGCCGGGGCAGTTCTATCGGTTGCAGAACTTCGAAACCCTGGCGCCGCAGGTTGCCGGCACCCGGCTCGCCATGGAGGGATTGGCGCTGACCGGGGCGTCGGTCGATCTCGAGCGCGGGCTTTTGTCGACCATCGTGCTCGAGATGGGCGGGTCGTCGGACTTGTGCGCGCTGTTGAAGCCAGGCGAGCCGGTGGTGTTGATGGGGCCGACCGGAACGCCGACCGAGATCCCGACCGGCGGCACCGTGTGTCTGGTCGGCGGCGGGCTCGGCAATGCCGTGTTGTTTTCGATCGGGGCCGCTTGTCGGGCCCGCGGCGCCCGGGTGCTGTACTTCGCCGGGTACAAAAAGCGCGACGATCGCTACAAGGTCGAGCAGATCGAGCGCGCGGCCGACCGGATCGTCTGGTGCTGCGACGAGGCGCCCGGCTTCGCGCCGAGCCGGACGGGCGACCGCGCCTTCGTCGGCAACATCGTCGAGGCGATGCGCGCTTATGGGGCCGGGTTGCTCGGGCCCGCCGATCCGCCGCTCGGCGATGTCGATCGGATCATCGCGATCGGGTCGGACCGGATGATGGCGGCGGTCGCGGCGGCGCGGCACGGGGTGCTGGCGCCCTATCTGAAAGACGGGCATCTGGCGATCGGGTCGATCAACTCGCCGATGCAGTGCATGATGAAGGAGATCTGCGCCCAATGCCTGCAGCTGCAGCGCGACCCGGAGACCGGGGAGGAGACGGTGGTGTTCTCCTGCTTCAACCAGGACCAGCCGCTCGACCGGGTTGACTTCGGGGTGTTGCGCGATCGGCTGACCCAGAATGCGGTGCAGGAAAAGTTGACCGCGCAGTGGATCGACCGCTGTCTGAAGCTGATGGCGGTGCGGGCGACCGCAGTGTGAGGGCGCACGACCGGCGCCCGCAGGGGTGGGGTTGGCACCCCAACGAGCCTGCGGGGTCGGCACGATGTGGGGGGAGATGCCGGCGCGATCGGGAAGGTCGCGCCGGGACATCGCACCGACCTAAATCCGGGTGTGGATGCCGCACTCGGTCTTGGCGAGACCACGCCAACGGCCGGCGCGCACCGCCTCGCCGCCCGCGACGCGGTCGGTGCACGGCAGGCAGCCGATCGACAGATAGCCGTCGGCCTCGAGCGGGTGCGCCGGCAGGCCGTGGCGGTCGCGGTAGGCGACCACATCGGACCGGGTCCAGTGGATCAACGGGTTGATCTTGACCCGGCCGTCGCCGGTCGCCTCGACCAGCGGCAGGTCGGCGCGGACGTCGCCGTGGCTGCGCTTGCGACCGGTGATCCAGGCGTCGACCCCCGCCACCGCCTCGGCCAGCGGCACCACCTTGCGCAGCGCGCAGCAGCGCTCGGGCGCGTGGAACCACAAGGCGCCGTCGGGGTCGGTCGCCGCAACCGCGCGCGGGCACGGGCGGACCACCCGCACGCCGGTCAGGCCGAGCTGCGCGGTCAATGCGGTGCGATAGCGCTGGGTCTCGCCGAACAGCTTGCCGGTGTCGAGGAAGATGACCGGCAGCGCCGGATCGATCCCGGCGACCATGTGCAACAGCACCGCCGACTCGGCCCCGAACGACGACACCAGCGCGATCCGGCCCGGGAAAACCTCGCGGATCACCGTGGCCAAGACCGCCTCGGGCGGGCGGTCGGCCAAGCGCGCGGCCAGGCTTGCCGCCCCGTCGCACAGCCCGGGGGCGCCGCCGCCGGCCGGGTCGATGCCGGTGTCATATCGCATAGCTCGGCTCCTGTCCGGCCGGCTTGAGGTGCAGATCCGCCGCGGTCGCCTGATAGCGGACCGAAAACCGATCGAGATGGGCCCGCCACTCGTCGAGACGGCCCGGGTCGCTCGGCGCGATCTGATCGAAGCCGCAACGCGCCAGAAAGCGGAATTGGTCCGGCAACAGCCACCCTTGGGCGCGCAGCCGGCCGGGATAACCGTGGCGTTCGCGCAGCGTTCGCGCGATCGAGAAACCGCGGCCGTCGCGAAAGCTCTCGAACACCACCGCGATCAGCGCGAGCCGGTCGAGGTCGCGAACCAGCCGGTCGACCAGGTCGGGCCGGTCGGCGCCGAGGCGCACGCCGATCGGGCCCGCCGGCGTCGCGCCGACCCGGTCGCGCAGTTCGGTCCACCGTGTGGCCGGCACGATCACCGACCCGGCCCCGATCGCCGCAATCGGGTCGGCGGCGGCGTCGAGCGCGGTCAACGCATCCTCGACCACCCGCCCGAGGGTGAGATCAAGCAGCCTCATCGCGTCGCTCCTGAGTGGTCGCGGTCTTGAACGGACCGACACCGACCCGCGCCACCGTGTCCGCAAACGGCTCGCCGGGGCAGCGGATCGCAAGGTAGGTATCAATGATCTGTTGCACGACATCGATCACCCGCGCCGACGGAATCGCCGGGCCGAGCAATTTGCCAAGGGCCGAGCGCGCGCCGTCGGCACGCCCGCCGAGGGTGATCTGGTAAAACTCATCGCCTTTTTTATCAACACCAAGAATGCCGATATGGCCGACATGATGGTGGCCACAGGCATTGATGCAACCGGAGATCTTGATCTCGAGCGGTCCGATCCTGTCGATCTGATCGGGGTCGGAGAACCGGCGTGACAACCGTTGTGCGATCGGGATCGATCGGGTGTTGGCGAGCGAGCAGTAATCCAGCCCCGGGCACGCGATCATGTCCGAAATCAGGCCGGCGTTGGCGGTGGCGAGCCCGTGCACGTCGAGCGCGCGCCACAGTTCGGGCACCTCGCCAAGCCGAACATGGGGCAACACCAGGTTCTGGCCGTGGGTCACCCGGAGCTCGCCGAAGCTGAAGCGGTCGGCGAGGTCGGCGAGCGCGTCCATCTGGTCGGCACTGGCGTCGCCCGGGATGCCGCCCGGCGGCTTCAACGACACGATCACCGCGGTGTGGCCCGCCACCTTGTGGGCGAACAGATTGGTTCGGGTCCAGCGCGCGAACGCCGGCTCGACCGCGGCGACGGATTTGACCTCGGGCGCCGCCGGGTCGGCCGGACGATACGGCGGCGGCGCGAAATCGGCGGCGATCCGCGCCACCGCGGCCTCGTCGACCGTGGCGAGGCCGCCTTGGAGCGTCGCGAACTCGGCGTCGACCGCGCGGGCGAACGCCTCGGCGCCGAGCGATTGCACCAGAATCTTGATCCGCGCCTTGAACAGATTGTCGCGGCGACCGTGCAGGTTGTACACGCGCATGATCGCTTCGAGATAGGACAGAAGGTCCCGCTTGGGCACGAACCGACGGATCGTGGACGCGATCATCGGCGTGCGGCCCTGGCCGCCGCCGACCAGGACCTCGAAGCCGACCGCGCCGGCGTCGTCGCGCACCATCACCAGCCCGATGTCGTGGACCCGCACCGCGGCGCGATCCTCGGGGCTGCCGGTCACCGCGATCTTGAACTTGCGCGGCAGGAACGAGAATTCGGGGTGGAGCGTCGACCATTGGCGGATCAGCTCGCACCAGATGCGCGGATCCTCGATTTCGTCGGCCGCGACCCCGGCGAAGTGGTCGGCGGTGACGTTTCGGATGCAATTGCCGCTGGTCTGCAGCGCATGCATGTCGACCGACGCCAACAGCGCCAAGATCTCCGGCGTGTCTTCGAGCTTGATCCAGTTGAACTGGATGTTCTGCCGGGTGGTGAAATGGCCGAAGCCGCGGTCGTAGCGCCGCGCGATCTCGGCGAGCGCGCGCAACTGGTGCGACGCCAGCGTGCCATAGGGGATCGCGACCCGGAGCATATAGGCGTGGAGCTGGAGATAGAGGCCGTTCATCAGGCGCAGCGGCTTGAACTCGTCCTCGCTGAGCGCGCCCGACAGGCGGCGGGCGACCTGATCGCGGAACTCGGCGACCCGCTCGGCGAGGAACCGGCGGTCGTCGGCGCGATAGTTATACAGTTGCATCGGGTCGGACTCCGGGGGCAGCAGGGCCGAGCTGGGCGGCATCGGCGGGGGCACGGTAGCCGGGCGGGGTCACGGTCGGGCCGGTGGCGCGGATCCGCTCGCGCAGCCGCGCCGGCCCGGCGGCCGGGTCGGCGGCGAGCGGGATCGCATAAACCCCGACGACCAGGCGGTCGGCGACCGCGGCGTCGCCGCGCGCCTTGATCGCGCCCAGGGTTTCGGGGTCGCTGGCGGCGTGGGCGTCGGCGACCCGGGTGGACCAGCCGCCCGACGGCGTCAGATAGACGGCCGCGCCGTCGGTGAGGCGATTGGCGGTGATGACCTGAAGCGGCATGCGGGGTGTCCCTGGTGCGGGCCGATCGGATGGGCGCCGGGCGGCTCAGACCGCTGCGGCGAGCGGCGGGGTCGGCGCGGACGCGACCGCGCGCCGCGCGACCGTGCCGATGATCAAGAGCGCCGGGCCGGGGTCGCCGCCGGCGACCAGCCCGGCGGCGAGCGCGCCGAGGCCGCCGAGCCGGTCGGTGCGCACCTCTTGGTCGGCGCGGGTGCCGCTCACGATCACCGCGACCGGGGTCGCCGGGTCGAGGCCGTGGTCGATCAGCCGGCGGGCGATCCGGCCGGCGACCGTGAGGCCCATGTAGACCGCGAGCGTGGATGAGCCGCGCGCCAGTGCCGGCCAATCGACCGCGGGCTCGCGGTCGTCCTTGCCGTGGCCGGTGATCAGGGTCAGCGCCGCCGCCTCGTCGCGGTGGGTCAGCGGGATGCCGGCGGCGGCGGCGCAACCGAGCGCCGCGGTGATCCCGGGCACCACCTCGACCCGGATGCCGCGGGCTTTGAGCGCGTCGAGCTCCTCGCCGCCGCGCGCGAACACCAAGGGGTCGCCGCCTTTCAGCCGGACCACCCGGCGGCCGGCCGCGGCCTCGGCGACGGGCCGTGCCTCGATCTCCGCCTGGCCGACCGAATGGCGGCCCTTGGCCTTGCCGACCGCGATGCGGTCGGCGTCGCGCCGACAGCGCTCCAGGATCTCCGGCGCGACCAGCCGGTCATAGACGATCACGTCGGCCTCTTGGAGCACGCGGAGCGCCTTGAAGGTCAGGAGGTCGGGGTCCCCCGGCCCGGCGCCGACCAGGTGGACCACACCGTCGGCCGCCCGGCCGGCCGCGCGGTCGACCGCGGCGACCGGGTCCGCGGACGCGAGCGCGGCATCGACCCGCGCGGCCGCCGCGTCCTCGCGGCCGGCGAGCACGGCGTCGGCGACCGGCCCGGCAAACAAAGCCTCCCAGAACCGCCGCCGGGTGGTCGTCGCCGGAAGCGCGCCGGCGACCGCGCGGCGCAGCCGGCCGGCGAAGCTGGCAAGCACCCCGAGCCGCGCCGGCAGCCGGCTTTCCAGCCAGGCGCGCAGCGAGCGCGCCAGCACCGGCGCGGCACCGCCGCTCGAGATCGCGATCAACAGCGGCGCGCGGTCGACCAACGCCGGCATCAGGAAGGTCGACAAGCCCGGCCGATCGACGACGTTGACCGGGATGCCGGCCGCCTGGGCCGCCGCCGACACCGCGGCGACGGTGGCGTCGTCGGGGCCGGCGATCTCGGCATCGCCGTCCTCGGGTGCGGCGACCACCAGGGCGGCGCCCGCGAGGTCGGCGGGGTCGAACGGGCGCAGCTCCAGCGCGAGCCGCCCCTCGGCCGCGGCGGCGCACAACTCGCGGGTCGCCTGGGACGCGATCACCACCAGCGCCGCGCCCGAGCGCGCGAGCAGCCGCACCTTGCGCGTCGCGGTCTCGCCGCCGCCGACGATCACCACCCGCCGCCCTGCCAGCTTGAGGAAGATCGGAAACTCTGACATCGCCTCTTCGCCTCCCCGGCCCCTGTTCTCCGGCCGATCGGAAAAAACACTTTTTGATAGTATTTTTTCTTCTATTGCGCATGCTGCACTGGAGAATTCAGTGCGTCAAGATAAATGTGATTTCTTTTTTATGTACTTATTTTTTATGTTATTATTATTTTTTATGTTATTAATTGCCGCACTGATTGGCCGGCCCGACCGCGATCGCAAGAACCGGGGTGCGCCGGGACGCCGAGGCGCTTATCCGTCCACGGCCGGCGGAATCGGCCGCCGGCACCTGCTTTTTGCGATGGAGGGGTGATTGGGTCCCGTCAAGGCATCGACACCGACGGTGGCGGACCTGACCGACGCGGTGCGCTGGGCCGCGGTGCGGGCGCGCGACCGCGCCTGCGATCACCTGTTCGTGTACGCGGTTCGCACGACCGGCGTTTATTGTCGGCCGAGCTGTCCGTCCCGGCCGGCCAACCGGAACAACGTCCGGTTTTTCGAGCGCGTCGAGGCGGCGGAGGCGGACGGGTTCCGGGCCTGCAAACGCTGCCGCCCCGGGGATGCCCGCCCGCTCGATGGCCGATCACCGCATGCCGGCGACCGGTGCGGCGGCGACGGAGATCAACCGTGGTCAACGCCGCCCGGATCGGGCCGGCATCGATGACGAGGATCAAGGCATGGCGCATCCGGTCACCGGTCCCGTGTGGGTGATGGTCTTGGCGCTGACGGCGGGATGGCTTGGCGGTCCCGCGTCGGCACCGGCCGGCGACGCCCCTGCGGCGGACGCCGAGCGTGCCGAAGACGGTCGCGACGCGCCCGGATCGGCGCCTGCGGTGACCCGACACCAGGTCACCCTGACCGACGGACGGACCCTTGGCTACCGGGCGACCGCCGGGTTCGTGCCGATCACGGACGACGTCGGCAAGACCACCGGCCGGGTGTTCACCGTCGCCTATGAGGTTGGTCAGGAGGACGGAACCGCACCGCCGCGGCCGCTGACCTTCGTGTTCAATGGCGGCCCCGGGGCGGCGTCGGCGTTTCTCCATTTCGGCGGCCTTGGTCCGCGGCGCGTCGTGTTCGGGCCGGACGGCGCGGTGCCGCCGCCGCCGGTGCGGCTTGCCGCGAACCCCGAGACCTGGCTCGCCTTCACCGATCTCGTGTTCGTCGACCCGATCGGCACCGGGTACAGCCGCCCGGTCGCGCCGAGCGCCGACGGCAAGGACCCGGCGAACGGCGGCAAGCGGTTCTGGGGCATCCGCCAGGACCTGGACGCGCTCGACGACGTGATCCGCCGCGTGTTGAGCCGCACCGGCCGGTGGGACGCCCCGCTCTATCTGGCGGGCGAGAGCTATGGCGGCTTTCGGGCGGCGGCGTTGGCGCTGCACCTGGCGCGCCGGGCGGTTGCGGTCAACGGCGTCGTGTTGATTTCGCCGGCGCTCGAGTTCCTGCCGCTGCGCGGCGGGCCGATCGCGCTGGTGCCGTGGGTCACGGTGGTGCCGTCGCTGGCGGCGACCGCGATCGCCCACGGCAAGGCCGGCGGCGGCGGCGGCGGCGACGCACTCGCCGACACGCTGGCCGAGGTCGAGCGTTTTGCGATGACCGACCTGCTCACCGGCCTGGCGGCAGGGGATACCTTGCCGACGGCCGAGCGGGACGCGCTCTACCGGCGCCTCGCCGCGATGATCGGCCTGCCGGTCCGGGTGGTCGCGCAATCGCGCGGCAAGGTGTCCAAGTATCGTTTTGCCAAGGAGCTGCTGCGCGACCAGGAGCGTCTGGTCAGCCTGTATGACGGGACCCTGGCGCTGACCGATCCGGCGCCGAACCGCCCGGGCCTCGGCTTCGACGAGCTGTCGCTCCACCGCCTGACCGCACCGTTCCTCGCGGCGGCGGCCGATCATCTGCGCGACGCGCTCGGGGTCACGGTCGACCAGCCCTATGAAATCTTGAGCGAACGGGTGTTCGAGGCCTGGGACTGGCACAGCCGCCACGACGGCGCCGAGCGCGGCCTGCCCGGCGCGGCGGCGGCGCTGGAAACCGCGATGGCGATCACGCCGGGGATGCGGGCAATGGTGGTGCACGGTGTCCACGACCTTGCGACCCCGTACTTCGCCACCGTCTATGCCTTGCGCCAACTCCATGTGGCACCCGACGCCAAGGCGCGGCTGACGGTCCGGGTCTACCCGGGCGGTCACATGTTCTATATGCGAGATGCACAGCTGGTCGCGTTCACCCGCGATGCGGCGGCGATGTACCGCGCGGACGGCGGCTGAGCGGTCGCACGGCGCGGCTCCGGCGGGACAGCTGGTCGCCGCGACCCGGTTGCCGGCCCCGTCGAACTGGACGACCATACCGATTGGTCGAACGCGGGGGGAGACCAAAAATCGTGTCGCAGCACGCGAAGGCCGGCGTCCGGGGCAGCCGCGCGCCGGGGTTGCTCCTCGTCGCCGCCGGGGTCGGGCTCGGGGTCGTGCTTTGGCTCGGGCTCACCTGGGCGGTCGAGGCAACCAACACCCAAGCGTTCTGCATCTCGTGCCACGAGATGCGCGACAACGTGTTCATGGAATATAAAGAGTCGATTCACGCCCGCAACCCGACCGGGGTCACCGCGACCTGCCCGGACTGCCATGTTCCCAAACCCTGGTTTGCCAAGATCGCCGCCAAAATCCGGTCGGTGCGGGACCTGTACCACCATCTGGTCGGCACGATCGCGACGCCGGAGAAGTTCGAGGCCCGGCGCACCGCCCTCGCGCTCACCGTCTGGGCGTCGATGAAGGCGTCCGACTCGCGGGAGTGCCGGGCCTGCCATAATACGGCCGCGATGGACACCGCGCGCCAGCGCCCGCACTCGCGGGTCGGCCACGCCGAAGCGGCCCGGCTGCCGCTCACGTGCGTCGAGTGTCACCGCGGGATTGCCCACCGCCGGATCCAACTCTCCCCACCGTCAGAAACATATATCATGAGGTGACGGCAGGATGCGACCGGTGTGGCCGGCAAATCGCCGCCACCTCGGGGGTCCGTCGCACGCCGAGACCGCGATTGCGGCGATCGGTCGCTGTTTCTCCTTCTCTGTGGCATACCGACCACACCCACTCGGCGAGCCGGGTCAGTGCGATCGGTCACGCAAAAAAGCCATAGCAGTTCCAGGGTTTTAGCAGGTCCCAGGAGCCGTCGGCGATCAACGGCCCGCCCTGCCGGCGCGACTCGCCGAACGCGCCTGGTAACAGGCAACCCATTGAAATCTCTGATATTTAATTTTTGTTATATTAGTTCGCATTCATACACATTTCGAGATTGTGCAGCTCTCTGCCGGCAAATATAAAAAAACAAGGAAATGGTGCACCTTTTCGCAAATGCGAAGTTGCGTCGCGTAAATCAATTCGCATCGCAACAGGCAGGTCCGCGAATTCCGTCGCGATTGCGGCGCAAGGCAGAGGGTTTTGGCCGGCGTTCGACCCCTTGACTTTGTCGATTTTGCCCGGCCGGACCGCTGTCGCACGCCGCACGAGATGGGGCCACGCCGGAAGGGCACTTGGACCAGGGGAGGAAATTAATGAAAATCAACAGGTTTTCTGTCGCTTTCCTACTGGCAGCGTTGTTGTTCGTGTGGTTTCCGGCGGCGGCACGGGGCGGTGCGATCGATTGGTCCCGGATCCGCGGCGAGGACATCATGCTGTTCCATCCGGGGCAAATCTCCTGGGAATGGATCATGACCGACGGCGATCACCCGTGCGCGCCGTTTTTCCGCGCGGGCACCAAGGCCTGCGCCGACTGCCATACCGGCATGGAGAATGAGTTCGGGTCGCACCTGGTGACGGCGCGAGATTTCGAGCCGACGCCGATCCCCGGCAAGCCGCCTTACGTTGTGGTCAATGTAAAATTCGCTCACGACGGCGAGTCGCTGTATACCCGTTTCAAGTTCGATCCGGGCCGGCAACCCGACGCCCGGATGGACCGGCAATACGAGACCAAGATCGCGCTCATGTTCGACGACGGCCGGGTGCCGGAGGCGACCCGGGCGGGGTGCTGGGGCGCCTGCCACGAAGACTCGACCAGCATGCCCGCCGCCAACGGCGAGCAGACCACCCTCTACCTCAGCCGCTCGCGCCAGCGGATGAGCCGGCAGGGCGGATTGGGCATCCGATCGCGGCCGGAGTTGGAGCAGCTGCGCGATGCCGGCTACTTCATGGAATACTGGCAAGCCAAGCTCAATCGCGGCGACCGGGCCGTCGCCGTCGACGGGATTGTCCTCGACCGCCGCGAAGTCATGTCCCAACCGGTGGTCGCTGCGGTGGGCACCCACCGCGACGGCGTCTGGACCGTGACGTTGAGCCGTCGGCTGAACCAAGGCGCCCCCTACACGCGCATCCGACCCGGTCGGACCTACACTTTCGGAATTGCCCTGCACGCCGGCCACACCGCCGACCGGTTCCATTATGTCTCGTTTGAAAAGACCTTTGCTTTGAATTCCGGCAGGGCGGACTTCATCGCGGTTCGACATTAGTCGGCGCGACTTCGCGAAGACCGGCGCCAACCGGCCGTTGATGCTTGACGTCACGGCCAGTTGATCAAGAAACGGTCGCACGCTCGTTTCCATCGGCAGGTTTTTTTCCCGGACCGCGTTGGGCCGACAGAGGAGGATTGTCTTTCATGATCTCGAGAACGCTCTTGATCGCCGGCCTCAGCGGCTTGATGGCGTTGCCGGTCGTGACGCTCGCCCCGGCCGCGGACCGCCCGACCGACCCCGAGGACGCGGCCCCCACGGACGCGGTCTACGCGGCGCGCGGCGCCGACAGCTGCCTGCGCTGCCATGACCAGCCGCCGGCGACCCTGGTGCTGCACGGCCCTCATGCCGTGCGCGGCGACCCGCGCACCCCGTTCGCCCAGCATGATTGCGAAGGCTGCCACGGGCCCAGTGCCAGCCACATGGGTGCGGTCGGACCCGGCAGGATGCGGCCGTTGCCGGCGGTGGTGTTCTCGGGCCCCAACGCCTCCCCGGTCGCCGAACGCAACGCGGTCTGTCTCACCTGCCACCAGTCCGGCCTGCGCATGACCTGGCAAAGCGGCCAGCACGCGACCAGCGACACCGCCTGCGTCGACTGCCACCGCGGCCACACCCGCCGCGACCCGGTGTTGGTCAAGCGCAGCCAGCCTCAGGTTTGTTTCGCCTGCCACCAGGACCGGCGCGCCGACAGCATCAAGCTGTCCCATCACCCGATCCGGGAAGGCAAGACCGCCTGCTCGGACTGCCACAACCCGCACGGCAGCCCCGGCCAGGCGATGCTGCGGGAAAACACCGTCAACCGCACCTGCTACCTGTGCCATGCCGAAAAGCGCGGCCCGTTCATGTGGGAGCACCTGCCGGTCCGCGAGAGCTGCGTCAACTGTCACGATCCCCACGGCTCACCGCAATTCCGGCTGCTGCACCAGCGGCCGCCGTTCCTGTGCCAGAACTGCCACGATCGCCGGCACAACTCAAACCCGTTCAGCGGTAACAATCTGATCGGCGCCAACAACAACCCTGCACCGCCGTCCAGCGCTGCCGCCGCCGCGGCCGGGGTCCGGGCGTTCGGCGTGATGAACAGCATCATGCTGTCCCCGCGGTCCTGCCTCAACTGTCACTCGAACATCCACGGGTCGAACAGTCCCAGCGGGCGGCGCTTCCTGCGTTAGCCGGTTCCCCACCCTGATGAAAGGAGATCTGACATGACCAGCAAACTGACAGTCTTGGCGGCAGGTCTGGCGGGTCTTTGCCTGGTGCCCTCGTCGAGTGCGGCGCAGGACGGCGACGCCGCTGCCGGCGGTGAGATCGACTACAATTTCCCGGCGTTTCCTGCCGACGAGGTGCAGCCGGACGCAACGGAGCCGGTCGAGCCGCCGCGCTACAGCGTCGAGGCGACCACCGGCATCCGC
Organism: Azospirillaceae bacterium; assembly: GCA_028277115.1. GTDB lineage: Bacteria > Pseudomonadota > Alphaproteobacteria > Azospirillales > Azospirillaceae > JANQHG01. The sequence continues at coordinate 8,304 of JANQHG010000279.1, read as the reverse complement.
TACCAGTCCGACAGCTCGGTCCTGTTCGGGCGGTACCGCGGGACGCCCGACGACGGTCCGACCGCGATCGGCGGGTTCGAGGCGCGCGGTCGCGCCGATTGGCGCTCGGACGACACCGAGTATTGGGAGGCGATCGGCACTGATCTCGGCCTGCCGTCGCGGTCATTCACCGGCCGTTACGGATACCAGGGCAGCTGGGGCGTCGAGTTCCACTATGACGGCCAGCCGTTTCACTGGTCGGACAGCTTCAAGACCATCTACGACACCTCGGGCAACGGCACCCTGGTCGCCAACCCGGGCACCACGTCGACCGCCACCGCGACCTTCAACGCCGGCAGCGGCGCGCAACTCACGACCCAAAGCAACGCCTGGGCGAACTCGGCCCAGCTGGAGCCGTTCCTCGAGACCCGTGATATCGAAACCCAGCGCGACCTCTTCGAAGGCGGTCTGACCTACCACATCGACAACCGCTGGACCTTCCGGGCGAGCGCCAGCCACGAGCATAAGGAGGGCACGGTCGCGTCCTCGCTCCTGTTCGGTCAAGGCTTCGGGATCACGGTGCGGCAGGGCAACGCCCTGTTCTCCCCGACCGGTGCCAGTGCCAACGCCTTGGGGTTCAACTGCGGCATCTGTCAGCTGGTCTACTATGCCCAGCCGGTCGACTACGACACCCAGCGTTACGAGGCCTCGCTGACCTTCAACTCCCCGAAGTTGCAGGCGCAGCTCGCCTATGTCTTCTCCAAGTTCAGTAACGCCGACACCTCATTCGATGCGCTCGACCCGTTCACCGGGCTCAGCGGCTCCAACCTGCCGAACAACATCCCGGGCGGCGGGGCGATCCGGGCGGCCTACTCGCTGCCGCCCAGCAACATGGAACATCAGGTCAAAGCCGCGATCGGCTATAATTTCACCCCGACCACCCGGCTCGCCGCCGATCTCTCCTACTCGCTGGCGTTGCAGGACGGCGACCAAGTGCCGGCCACCAACAACCCGGCGTCGCTGTATACGCCGTCGGTGGCGGCGGCCCTGCAGAACAACGACGATTTCGAAGGCCGGCTGTTGAACCTGTTCGGCAACGTCGTCCTGACCGCGATGCCGCTGCCCAAACTCAATGTCCGGGCCAGCTACACGATCGACGACCGCGAGGACCAGAGTTCGGTCCTGACCCCGTTCCGGGTGGTCGGCGACGGGATCGGGGCGCCGGGCCGCGGTTTCTCGCCCGGCCCGACCTCCGGCGACACCCACCCGCGCTCGTTCCAAAGCCAGAGGGTCAAGCTGACCGCCGGCTATCGGATTCTGCCGGGCACGCGGGTCAGCGCCGACTACACCTTCACGCAGAAGAGCGGCGATTACTTCCTCTCCGAAGGCACCCAGGAGCACGCGGCGACCGGACGGATTCGATCGAGTTTCGGGGATTGGATCTCCGGGTCCTTGGCCTACACCCACGCCATTCGCGAGCCGTTCGGCCCGCTCGACCCGCACCCGCTCGGCGACAACCCATACGGCATCGTGCCGTACTTCCAGTCGGAGCGGACGCGTAACCAACTGACCGCCCATCTCGATTTCATGGTGACGCCGGAGGTCACGGTCAGCCTGCACGGCAAGGCGACGCTTGACGACTATGACCTGCCGATCGCGCCGGACGACACCAACCCGGTCTTGACCCGCGGCGCCGGCCGCCGGGAAAACACGTCCCTCCAGATCGGCCCGGACCTCAACTATGTCTCGCGCGACGGCACGCTCTCAGCCTATCTCACCTACAGCTTCGAGCGGGACTTTTACCAGTCCCATCACACCACCACCCTGGCCGACGACACCGCGGGCAACGCGGTGGTGCGCGCGGCCGGCAACGATCCCCACTACAGCTACCGCGACACCCAGGTGACCCACACCGCCGGCGCCGGCGCCGAGTGGCAGGTGACCGACAGCTTGAGACTGGGGCTCACCTATTCCTACCAGAACGGCAATCTCAGCCTGGAGACCGAAGGCGGCGTCAACCCGGCCTATATCGCCGCGACCGCCGACACGGTCGGCGCGGTCAACTTGCAGAATTTCCGCCTGCTGCCGTTGCCCGACGTCACCTCGGAGCTGCATTCGGTGTCGCTGACCGCGGAGTATTCGTTCACGCCCAAAATCTCGCTGCTCGCCGGCTATGCCTTCGAGCATTTCAACTTCCAAGACTATGGCTTCGACTACCGGGCGATCAACGAGACCACCGGCAACGCGCTGTTGAGCGGCGACGACGACCTGAGCTACGGGGTCCACGTGATCGGCGCGGCGGTGCGGGTCAAGCTGTAACGACCGATCGGCGGCCGGGGGCCAGGAGAAAGCGCACGACGGCCCCCGACACCGTGGCGCGACTTAAAAAAAGACGGCCGCCTTGGGCGGGTGACTGATGGCGATCGGCGCCTTTTTTTAAGACCCGATCACCGGAGAACGGCCGAGCCGACGGCCGTTTTGCCGGACTGCACGGGCGAAAGTGAGGACGAGCCCGTGCAGTCCGGTCTTTTTTTGCTCTTTATGCGACGCGGTAGTCTTTCGACTTGAAGGTGAGGTGGCGGGTCGCCTCGGGAGCGTCGGCGAGCTTCCGGATGTTCCCCCAGGTCTGCTTGTAATTGGGTATGATCAGCTCGTTGACCCCGGCCGAGACGACGTTGCCCTGCACGCCGGTCGGGTAGGCGAACAGCATGAAGGTTTCCTTTCGCCGGGCGGTCGGCGTTGGATAGACCATCGCCTGGGTCGCACCGTTATCGTTGAAGATCTCGACGATATCGCCAGCCTTGACTCCCAACTCCGCCATGTCGGCCGGATTGATCTCAAGGAACGGATAGGGCCATCGATCCATCACGAAGTCGCTCGCCTGGTCAAGATAGATCGATTGCCAGACATGATTGGCGCGGCCGTTGTTGATCAGATAGGGAAAACGATCGCGCTCCTGCTCCTTGCCGGCGGCCTCGAGGCCGCGCCATGGTGACGCCGCAAACCTCGCCCGGCCGTCGGCTGTGCCGAACCGGCCGTCGCTGTACAGCCGTTTGGTCCCGACGATCCTGCCATCCTCGACCCCGACGGCGGGTTCTTGGAAGCCGTTGGTGCCGGCGGCCCGCAACCGCTCGTAGGTCACATGTTCGCCGCCGTTTGCGTGGCGATGGAATCCGTCCATAAAGGCGTCTTCCTCGGTCTGCCAGTCATAGCCTTTGAACCGGTCGGCGATCTCCGGTTTTCCCGCGCGGCGCCAGGACTCCTCCAGCTTCTGCGCGAGCCGCGCAACGATCAAGCAATCCGGCAACGCCCGGCCGGGCGGATCCATATAGCGTTCGGTCAGTCGCATCCGCCTCTCGCCGTTCATGGAGGTCAGGTTCATTTCTCCCGAGGTCGCGGCCGGCAGCACGACGTGGCTATGTGCGCCAATCTTGGTCGGCACGATATCGACATTGACACTGAACAGACCACCCTGGCGGATCGCCCCCATGATCGCGTCGATCAAGCGTGCGCGGTCGGCGTAAGGAACGCTCTCCACCGCGTACTTGACCAGATCCGTGCGACGTTTGTAGGCGTTGCGGAATTCCGTCGCGTTCAGAGTCGTCTTGAAATGGTCACACGCCCAAATGTGGTGGACCCCTCCCTTGCCCTGGATGATCAACTGGTCGACATACGGCGCAGGCCGGCCGATATGGGCATCCGAGGGGCGAACATACCCTTCCTGGTGACCGCCCATGCGGACGCAGCCGCCGCCTGCTCGCCCGATATTGCCGGTCGCCAGCGCAATGTTCACCAGTGCCTGGTTGGTCCGATAGTTATCATTGCCCCAGATCAGCCCCTTTTCGTAGACGATCATGGTGCGGCGCCGTTTGCCGCCGGCCTTCGGTTCGGCGATCCAGGCGGCGGCGGTCCGGATCTGCTCCGGCGACAGCCCGGTGATCGTCGCCGCCTGCTCCGGCGTCGTACGGTTGGCCTGCAACATCTCGTCGTAGCCGGCGGTGTGCGCGGCGATGAACGCGTGATCGACCCAGCCCTGGTCGGCAATCACGGTCGTCAGCGCATTGAACAGCGCAAGATCCGTCCCGGACTTGATCGGCAGATGCAGCACACGGTCCCGGCCTGCCTCGATCACACTCGCGTTGATGCTGACGGTCCAGCGCGGGTCGACGAAGATGATGCGGGCCCGGTCGTGCGGCTCGTCCGGCAGCTCCGCCTGTTTCTTTTCGAGCGTGCTGCCGCGCAGATTTGGAATCCAATGGTTGAGGAAATAGTTGGTTTGAGCTTCCAAAGGGTTGGCGCCGATACAGACGATGGTGTCGGCGAGCTGAGCGTCTTCATAGCAGTTATTGAGCTCCCCGACCCCCATGTCACGGGAGCCGTGGACCTCGGAGTTGTAGGCCGGCCGGTTGTGGATGCGGATATTTCTGACCTTCATGCTTTCAAAATACAGCTTTCCGGTCGCCCAAGTGTTCTCATACCCACCACCGGCGCCGCCGTGATCGAAGGCGGAGACCAAAAGCCCGTCTTCACCTTGGTCTTCGACAACCCGCCGGGTGACCTCGGCCACCAGATCCAGGGCATCGTCCCAGGAGGTCGGGTGCAGCCCGGAATAGCGCCACACCAACGGATCTTTGAGGCGTTGCGCCTGCGTTCCCGTCACCTCGGAATAGGACAACTCGCCCTGGCGCGCGCCGCGGATCGAGCCAAGACCCGCGTTGACCACGCAATCATGATCGGGTTTGAGCACGAGATGGACGTCCCGACCGTCCTGCTTGACGACGTTGTACATCGCCGGGGCGAACCAGTTCGGCGTCTCTACCCTTTGCTGGACTGCCAGATCGGCGCCGAAGGCGTTGGTGGCAGGATCGGTGCCGCCTTGCCGGTTGATGTCCCAACTATAAACTTTGTAGCCGCAGCCGACGATGCAGTAATGGCAGACGGCAGACGTCACCTTGGCATCGGCGGGCGGAATGGGAAGCCGATCGATCTCGCGTTTGTAGGCCATGGCGCCCTCCTTACACATCCAGAACGTTGGAAAGACGCCCGAAAATCAGGTCGTCCATCCCTTCGGCGAAGATCTCGCCGGCGTCGTCGACCCGCAGCCTGAACTGGGTCAGGTTCTGGGTGGCATGGCCCCAAATCTGGAAACCAGCCTTCTCGCAGTCGAATCGCGAATAATGCGAGAAGCAATTGAGAGTTTTGTCTGCCGCGACATAGTTCAGTGGGATACCTTGATGCGGACACATCGTGGAGAACGCGACGACATCGCCATCCGGTCCGACGCCACCTTCGGCCGGCACGCCCAGCTTGATCAGCGCCCCGGGTGATCGTCGGTCCGGATAGCGAATGCGCAGCGGCTGGTCGACGACCAGATCGGCGAGATTGGCGAGCCGAACCACCGGATACTCGACCCCGGGGGCACGCGGCGCCGCCGCGGTTTGCGTTGACACCGTTGCGGTCGCGGCGCCGGCAACGGCAACGCTCCCTTTCAAAAACTGCCGGCGGCCAACTTCGGCCAGGTTCTTGCACTCTCGTTCCATGCGGTCTTCCTCCCGAAAGCCAGTCAGGGCTCTGGTTTTTGCGCTGTATCAGGAGGTTAGATCGGTACACCCGGCAATTGACGGACAGACGACGACCGGCCGACAACGCCGTGCCGATTGGAGACCCAATCTCCCCCAAACGACCTTGTTGCGGGCCTTGCCTGTTCACCAGCGTTGCCCGGATTGGCGGGCAATAACATGACCGCAGTAAGACTGTAACCCGATCGCCACGCGGCGTGCAAGATAGTTCTGAATTCCGTGAAATCCTAATATTGCAATGCGATAAACTTGAGTCCCAAGCGCCGCACACACGACGGCAAAAATAACCCTGCGGCGATTTAGGTCTCTTGGCTGATCATCGCGATCCGTCTTCGGCGCCGCGGCGTGACCCGCACGCCGGCCTTTGGCAAACCCTCTCAAAAGGGCGCTCACGCGGCCGTGATCCGCAAGCCGCACCCTGCGAAATCGGCGACGAGTCGGACAAGCGTCCGTGCCGATAACGGGCACCGACCGCTCCCTTCCGACGACCGCAAACGTGAGCTAGGACGCAAAATCGCGACCCGCCACCACGACGGCACCTGAACGACGCCTGAACAGCCAAGGGCCAAGGTGTCCGGCCGGTGTGGCGAGGCCGGTTCGGTGTTGATCCCAAAAACGGGTCACCGGCCGCCGATCCCGACCGACATGCCAAGTCGATCAACCGATTGGCGCCTGCCGCCGAGGAGTCCGGCCCCATCGGCCCCGGGGCTGCCCACGGGTGCGCCGCGAAAGCGGGCGCAGTCCCTCGGCCATGCCCGCTCGCGGCCAGGGGCGACCGCGCCGGTTCCCCGGCTTAATCTCGACAGAGCCGTCCATCCGGGTAAGCCCCCGTGCAGAAATCGGCCAATTCACACCCCGCGTCATAAGCCCGGAGTCCTAAGGCTGTCATTAGCCGATTCGATGTAACCTGCAAGAGTGTCGATTTTTGTATATTATACATAAACCTTAGTGCATCGCAATACAATATCTGTGCGACAATCCGACGCTTGTTGATATGTATTTTGGTCGATATTCGTCAAAAGGAATGATTGTGATGGATGGCGCCCATGTTTGGTTTCCGATTTCGACAACTCGCCGCAGGATTTCGCGCCGCCGCCGTCCGGGGGCGCCGGATCGTCGCGGCGCCGGCCCTTGTCGGGGCCCTCGGTCTGGTCGCCGCAGCGACCTGGGTCGTCCCGGGGGTCGCGCCGGCGATCGCCCCGGGCGCCGGTCCGGGGGTCGTCCAGCCAATCGCCTTTTCCCACAAAAAACACCTCTCGCTGCCGAGTGGTCGGCTGAGCTGCGACAGCTGCCATCAGATGGTGTTCTCCGGCGCCGCGGCCGGGCGGCCGCCGACCAGTCGCTGCCTGTCGTGCCACGGCGGCGGCGACGGCGACGGGGCGAGCGCCGACGAACGCCGCCTGATCGACTACGGCCGTGCCGGCGAGGAAGTTCCCTGGCAGCGGATCTGGGGGCTGCCGGCCTTCGTCTTTTTTCCCCATCACCGGCATACCGAAGATGCCGGGATCGCGTGCGTGACCTGCCACGGCGATTTCCCGTCGCTCGATCAACCGCCGTCACGTCCGCTCAAGACGCTCGCCATGGAGGACTGCATCGCCTGCCACGAAACGTCGAGCCCGACTCGCGTCGCGACGCAGGTGTCGACGCTCTCGGCGCAGCCGGCGGTGTCGACCGATTGCAACACCTGCCATCGATAGGGGCCGAACATGGATGTCAATCGTCGCGAGGCGCTTTCGCTGGTCGGTCTCGGCGCCGGGACCGCGATGGTCGCGGGCTGCCAGTTGGAACCGACCGCCGATTACCGCCCGGGATCGCTTGCCGCCTGGGCGAGCACCGACACCGCCGTGCGACCGTCTCTGTGCACGCTTTGCCCGGGCGGCTGCGGCCTGATGCTGCGGGTACGCGGCGACGACGTCGTCGGGGTCGCCGGCAACCCCGTGCACCCGGTCAACCACGGTGGGCTGTGCCCGCGCGCGTTCAGCTGGACCCGGCTCGTCCACCATCCCGAACGGATCACCGGTCCGCGCACGCGCGCCGGCCACGGCACCGCACCGGTGCCGGTGAGCTGGGACGACGGCGTGACCCACCTCGCCGGCACGATCGGGCGCCTGCGCCAAGACGGCACCCCGCATCGCCTGGTCGTGATCGGCGAGCCGGGCCGCGGGCTCCGACCAAGGCTGTGGCGCCGGTTCGCCGCCGCGGTCGGTACGCCCAACCACATCGCCGCCCACGGCCCGGCGTTTCCCGATGCGTCGTTGGATCCCGGTCCGGCACGCGACGGCCGGTCGCAACAGGCCGCCCCCGACCTCGCCAACGCCCGCCTGATCGTGTCGTTCGCCAACGACTTCCTCGACGACGGCGCGGCGCCGGTGGCGATGGCGCGGGCGTGGTCCGCCTTCCGCGGCCGGCCGGGCGAACCGGGCCGCCTCGTCCACATCGGCCCGCGCTACTCGCGCACCGCGGCCAAGTCCGATCTCCACGTGCCGCTCGCACTCGGCGGCGAGGGCTGGCTCGCGCTCGGGATCGCCCACGTCCTGGTGCGCGAGCGGCGGATCGATCGCGACTTCATCGATCGGTTCGCCGCCGGCTACCGCGGGCAGATGGGCTATGAGCATCTGGTCGGTGCCGAGATCGACCTCGCGATGATCGAGACCGCGACCGGCGTCCCGGCGGCGACCATCCAGGCGATCGCGCGCGACCTCGCGACCCGGCAGCCGGCGGTGGTGCTGGCGCCCGAGGTCGACCC
>JANQHG010000100.1 GCA_028277115.1 Azospirillaceae bacterium | reverse complement strand
CCGCAAAGCTGAACTGCCGATGTTGGGGCGATCGGCCCCCACCGGCGATGCAAACAGGCAGACCGTGCCGGCCGATCGCCCCAACCTACAGGATCGGTGAACAGCTTCCGCAGTCGTCGACAACCGGAACCAAACAGTCGGATTTCGTATAAGAGGGTTGGGCACCGGCCGACGGGGCCGCGGCGCGGTCACCCGGAGCTCGGTTGTTGAGATCTCGCAAGCTGATCAGCCCGACCAGCCGTCCCCGATCGACCACCGGCACATGGCGGATGCGCCGCCGACGCATCAGGCCCAAAAGGCCGGACGGATCGGCGCTGGTCGGTCCGGGCGAGGCGATCCTTGTCTGCAGATCCTCGACCCGAAGCGACGGCGCCCGTCCGCCGCGGGCGCCGAGTGCGCGCAGGATCGCGCGTTCGGTCAAAATACCGAGCGACCGGCCGTTGAGGTCGCGCACAATCACCGCGTCGCCGCGGCCGGACACCGCCGCGCTGTCGTTCTGTGCCCCGGTCTGTTCGATCATCATCGGTCGTATCCCCCGTCGCCGGTCCCTGACCATCGCCAGTCCTGCCCGGTACCGCGCGCCGCCCCCCAGATCCCTGCTCGCGGTCGCGCGCACCGGTTCCCCTATCAATGCGCAATATCGAAGGCGCGTCCAGTCCAAGCGATAGGTGCAGTGCAGCAAATTGGATGGGTAATCACGATGTATAGCGTCGATGCCTCACCCTATTATGGTCGGTCGCCCGCCGTGGCATACTGTCGACCCTGACAGGCCGACCTCGGTGAGTATTGGCAAGCCGCCGTCAGGACATAGTAAAGACCGATTGATTAACGTCCGGTTGTTTCGCACCCGCACAATCTTGCACCGGCCCGCCCGGCTCCCCAGCTAACGGGTGGTGCCAGACGGCCGGATGGCCGCCGTCCGGCGGCGCCTTGCCCGGGCGACCGGGCCCGCCGCCGGGGGGAGGAAAGTCCGGGCTCCACGGAAGGACGGTGCCGGTTAACGGCCGGCGGGGGCGACCCCAGGGACAGTGCCACAGAAAGCAAACCACCGGCGTTGGGGTGCCCTTTGGGAGCGCCCTGCCGGTACGGGTGAAAGGGTGCGGTAAAGGCGCACCGCGCCGCCGGCAACGGCGGTGGCTCGGTAAACCCCACCGGGAGCAAGACCGAATAGGGGCGGCTGGACGGCCCGGCGCGCCGGGCCATCGGGCCCAAGCGTCGTCCGGGTGACGTCGGGGCGGTCTTTCGCGCCTGCCGCCCGGGTTGGTCGCGCGAGGCGTCCGGCAACGGACGTCCCAGATGAATGGCCATCCCCCGGGGTGCCGCGGCCCCCCGGGGACAGAACCCGGCTTACAGGCCGTCTGGCGCCGGCTTTCCCAGGTTTCGACCGCCCGCCGCGCCGCGGCCCTTGGGGACGACGCGAGGGACGTGCTACCAGGACGTCCCGTCCGCCGACACCGAAAGGTCTCCGACATGATCGCCTGGCTGTCCGAGAACGCCGAGCGCCGGCCGCGCTCGGTCATGATCGGATTCTTGCTGATCCATGTCGTCGGTTGGTTCGGGGTCGCCGCCCTGACCTTTCCCAATCTACCGCTCGACATGATCGAGCAGGCGAACTGGGGCCCCGCCTGGCAGATCGCCTATTTCAAGCATCCGCCGCTGCCGGCCTGGGTGATCGAAACCGCAATCCAGCTGGTCGGGCGCACCGGCTGGGCGCTGTTGGCCTTGAGCCCGCTCGCGGTCGCGCTCGGCCTTTACGCCCTGTGGCGCCTGGCCTGTCGGATCACCGACCCGTTGCGGGCCCTCCTCGCGGTGCTGATCCAGGAAGGCGTGCTCTACTTCACCTTCCTCAGCCCCGAGTTCAACCACAATGTGATCCAGCTGCCGTTGTGGCCGCTGATCGCCTGGTGGTTTCACGCCGCGGTGCGCGACAACCGCGCGGTTGACTGGGCGCTGCTCGGCGGGTTGGCCGCGCTCGGCATGCTCGGAAAATACTCGACCGGGCTGTTGCTCGCCTGTCTTGGCGTCTACCTCCTGGCCGAGCCGACGGCGCGCCGCCGGCTCGCCGGGGTCGGGCCGTGGCTGACCGTGCTGGTCGGGACGCTGTGCCTCGCCCCCCACGTCTGGGCGGTGTGGCAGAGCGAGTTTTCCCAGATCAGCTTCGCGCTCGACCGCGGCGCGGCGGTGTCCGGGGTGGTCGGCCGGTTCGGGGCGGTGGTCGGCTTCTCGGCGGCCCAGTTGGTGGATCTCTTGCCGGCGCTGGTGCTGTGCGCGCTGTTGTTCGTCGCGCGTTCCCGGGACGCGACCCCGCCGCCCGGGCTGTCGGCGCCCGACCGACGCCTGGTCGCGACCCTTGCGCTCGGCCCCTATCTGTTGGCGATGGCGATCTCGCTCGGCCTCGGCCTGCGCTTCAAGGATATGTGGGGCGCGCCGATGTGGTGCTTCGTCGGGCTCGCTGCGGTGACGCTGGTGCCGCATCTGGCGCCGACCCGGGCGACGCTGCGGCGGTTCGCGGCCAGCTGGCTCGTCGTTTATGGGCTCGGATTGACGGCGCTGGTCGTCCATGCGGTGCCCGGACCTTGGCTGACCGGCGCGCCGCTGCGCATCCATTTCGACGGCCCGGCACTGGCCCGCCAGGTCGAGACCGGCTGGGCCGATGCGACCGACGGCGCGCCGTTGCGGATCGTCGCCGGCAGCGTCTGGCTTGCCGGCAACATCGCCTTCTACGGTCGGGCCCGCCCGGCGGTGATGATCGACGGCGATCCGGTGAAGAGCCCGTGGGTCACCCCGGCCGCGCTCGCCGAGGGCGGCGCGGTGCTGGTGTGGCGGTTGCGGGGACCGCTCGACGCCGGGATCCCACCCGCTTGGCGCGACCGTTTTCCGGGTGCGCCAAGCGGGTGGGATCCCGGCGTCGAGCGGTCCCCGCAACCGCCACACCAGCACCGCGCCGCCCTCGGCGAGCGCGGCCGGGGTGACC
>JANQHG010000087.1 GCA_028277115.1 Azospirillaceae bacterium | reverse complement strand
CGTCGGCGGCGGCCAAGCCGAAACCGGCGATCAGGCTGTCGCCATAGGCCAACAGGCGCACCGCCGGGCGATCGCCGCCGACGGGCGCGTCCGAGCCGGCGCTGGCGGCGCCGGTCGACCCGGCCATGCCGAGTGCGGCGAGCGGCACCAGCACCGCCGCGCACCGCGCCAAGCCGGACAGCCGACGATTATTGACGGCGCGGCGAAGGGCCATATATCGCGACGCGAGACCACGGATCGGGATCGCGCGCGGCCAAGCCGGCCGAGCCGGAAGACCTCTAAGGCACGCCAGCACCAGGGGCACCTCAAATGGACGGATCGGGACCATCGGCGTCGAGCGCCGCGTCGGACACGGCACCGGACACCACGCCGGGCGCCGCAACCCCCGCGGCCGCAGCTGCGGCATCGGGCGGGGCGCCGGACCCGGCCCGGTCGTCCGGCCGGCCGGCGATGGTGGCGCTCGACGGCGTGTCGCTCACACTGGCCACCTCGGCCGGTGCCGTCAATATCCTGTCCGGCATCGATCTCAAGATCGGCGCGGGTGAGCGGGTCGGGCTGGTCGGTGCGTCGGGCTCCGGCAAGACCTCGCTCTTGATGACGATCGCCGGGCTCGAACGCCCGACCGCGGGCCGGATCACGGTTGCCGGCACCGCGCTCGACGGGCTCGACGAGGATGGGCGCGCCCGCTTTCGCGGCCGCACCATCGGCATCGTGTTCCAGGCGTTCCATCTGATCCCGACCATGACCGCGCTTGAGAACGTCGCGGTGCCGCTCGAGTTCGCCCGGGTGCGCGACGCCGCGCGCCGCGCTGCCGAGGGGCTGGACGCGGTCGGGCTCGGCCATCGCCGCGGCCATTACCCGAGCCAGCTGTCGGGCGGCGAGCAGCAGCGGGTCGCGATCGCGCGCGCGCTCGCGGTGGCGCCGCGGCTGATCCTGGCCGACGAGCCGACCGGCAACCTCGACGCAGACACCGGGGCGCGGGTGATGGCCTTGCTGTTCGGCGCGGCGGCCGAGCGCGGCACCACGCTGATGCTGGTCACCCACGACCCGGCGCTGGCCGCCCGCTGCGACCGGGTGGTCCGGCTGGCCGACGGCCGGATCGTCGATCCCGGGACCGAGCGCGCGGGGGGCGCCGAATGACCGCGCGGCTGGTGCCGGTGAGCGTGCGCCTGGCGTGGCGCGAGCTGCGCGGCGGCATTGCCGGCTTTCGGTTGTTCCTGGTCTGCCTGGCGCTCGGCGTCGCGGCGATCGCCGCGGTCGGCACCGCCTCGCGCGGCGTGCTCGACGGCTTGGCCGCCGAGGGCCGGGCGCTGGTCGGCGGCGACATCGCGGTCAGCACCGTGTTCGAGCCGCCGACCGCCGCGCAACGCGCCTGGCTGGACGCGCGCGGCACCCGGTCGAGTGCCGCGACGCTCCGGGCGATGGCGACGCCGGCGGGTGGGGGCGGGGGCCCGGTGGCGCTGGTCGACCTGAAGGCGGTCGATCGGCTCTATCCGCTCGGCGGCACCGTCACCCTCGACCACCCCGAGGCGCCCGCCGTGCCGGTCCCGGACCTGGCGTCGGCACTGGCATTGCGCGCCGGCGTCTGGGGCGCGGTGGTCGATCCGGTGCTGCTCGACCGGCTCGGGGTCGGGGTCGGCGACCAGGTCCGGATCGGCAGCGCGGACGTCGAGATTCGCGCGGTCGTCACGGCCGAACCCGATCGGCTGGGCGGGGGCGGCTTCACGCTCGGCCCGCGCGTGATGATCGCCGAGGGCGCGCTCGGGGCGAGCGGGCTGGTCCAGCCCGGCAGCCTGATCCGCTGGCACGACCGGCTCGCGCTCGCCCCCGGGGTCGCCCCGGCCTCGGTGCGCGCGGCGCTGACCGAGGCGTTCCCCGACGCCGGCTGGCGGATCACCGATCGCGACCGGGCCTCGCCCGAGATCAGCCGGCTGGTCGATCGGCTGACCCTGTTCTTGACCCTGGTTGGTCTGACCGCGCTGGTGATCGGCGGGGTCGGGGCGGGCACCGCAGTGGCGGCGTTTCTCGACAGCCGGCTCGCCACCATCGCGACCCTGCGCTGCCTCGGCGCGTCGGGGCGGCGGGTGGTGGTGATTTATCTCATTCAGGTGATGGTGCTGGCGCTCGCCGGGGTCGCGGCCGGGGTCCTGCTGGGCGCAGCGATCGCCTGGGCGGCGGTGCCCGCGCTGGCCGGGCTGTTGCCGGTGGCGCCCGAGCGCGCGGTCGACCTGGCCGCGCTTGGGCGCGCTGGCGGGTTCGGCCTGTTGGCGGCGCTGGCCTTTTCGCTGTGGCCGTTGGCGCGAGCACGGCGGGTCGCGCCGGCGGCGCTGTTTCGCGACCGGGTCGCCCCGGCCCCGGGCGGGCTGCCCGGCCCGGTGTCGCTTGCGGCAATCGGGCTCGCCGGCGTGGCGATCGTCGCCCTGGCGGTCGTCGGCGCCGAGCGGCCCCAGGTGGTCTTGTGGTTCTTTGGCGGCACCGCGGCGGCGCTGGTGCTGGTCCGGGTCGCCGCCTGGGGCGCCGAGCGGCTGGCGGCGCGGCTGCCGGTGCCGGCGTCTCCCGTGTGGCGGCTCGCGTTTGCCAACCTGCACCGGCCTGGCAACCCGACCGCGAGCGTGGTGCTGGCGCTCGGCCTCGGCTTGACCGTGCTGGTCGCGATCACGACGATCGAGGCGAATTTCACCGGCCGGCTCGACGACCGCCTGCCGACCGACGCGCCGGACCTGTTTTTGATCGATATCCAGCCGGACCAGCTGGCGCCGCTTGGCGCCGCGGTCGCCGAGATCGGCGGCCCGGGGCTGGAAGTCGTGTCGGTGCCGGCCCTGCGCGGGCGCATCCTCAAGGTCAACGACCGGCCGGCCGCCGATGCGGTGGTCGATCCCGAGGCCGCCTGGGTGCTGCGCGGCGACCGCGGCATCACCTACGGGTCCGACCTGCCGGCCGGCTCGACGGTCGTCGCGGGTGACTGGTGGGACCCGGCGGGGCCGCCGGGGCCGCCGCGGGTGTCGATCTACCGCGCGATCGCCGACGCGTTCGCGATCGGCCCGGGCGACCGGCTGACCGTGTCGATCCTGGGACGGCCGGTCACCGCGACCGTGGCCAATGTCCGCGACATCGATTTTCTGCGCATCGGGCTCAACTTCACCCTCGTCTATGCGCCGGGCCTGCTCGAAGCGGCGCCGCATACCCATGTTGCGACGATCCGGGCGCCGGCCGACACGCTGGACCGGATCGAACGGGCGGTCACTGCCGAGTTTCCGAACGTCAGCGTGGTCCGGGTGCGCGAGGTCGCCGACGGTGTGGTCGAGCTGTTGACCAAGATCGGCACCGCGGTGCGGGTCGCGGCGCTGGTCACCCTGGTGGTCGGCACCTTGGTGGTGGCGGGCGCGATTGCGGCCGGCCAACGCCGCCGCCGCTATGAGGCCGCGGTGCTGACCGTCCTGGGCGCCAGCCGCGGCCGGCTGGTCGCGGCGTTGGTGATCGAGCTTGCCCTGCTCGGGCTGGTGGCGGCGGTGGTCGCGACCGGGCTCGGCACGCTGGCCGCGTGGGCGGTGGTGACCCAGGCGCTCGGCTGGCCGTGGCTTGCGGCGCCGGCGGCGGCGGCGACCGCGGTCGCGCTGGCGCTGGCGGCGACCGTCGGCGCCGGCACCGCCGCGGTCCGCCACGCCTTGCGCGCGGCGCCGGCACCGTTGTTGCGCTCGCTGTGAGCGATCGTGAAGGCGGGGACGGCACGGGGCGGCCCGCGTCAACAAGGCGTGACCACTGAATGCAGCGCGGTGTATGGTCGGATCGTTCAAGGCCCGGGATCGCCGTCGCGTCACCAAGGTCGCGTCACCAAGGCAGAGACCGAGGTCGGACGGCCCGACGGGTGTAAGGGTATTGGTTTTTTGGACCGATGCCGAATAGTCATCGACAACAACGTGCCGACCGTCGCGCCGGGGCGTGGGCTGGACTTGACCGACCTCAGGTGACGGTCGGGGCAAACGGCGCCGGTCCCGGGCGACCATTGAAGGGGCGGTGCGGCGACCCAATATAACGCAGCAGATTGCTGCACCACTCGGTGAGGGAGAAACATGGACACTAGCCGTCTCAATCGCACCGCGGCATTCGGTCGCACCGCCGACGTCGGGGCGCTGGACGAGGGTTTGCGCCAGCACATGCTGCGCGTCTACAACTACATGTTGGCCGGCCTGCTGCTGACCGGGGCGGTTGCCTATTTCACGTCGACCAGTCCGGAGATGCTGTACGCGATCTTCGGTGGTCCGCAAAGATACCTGGTGATGTTGGCGCCGTTTGCGTTCGTGCTGGTGCTGTCGTTCGGCATCAATCGCCTGTCCGCGGGCACGGCGCAGATGATTTTCTGGGTCTACGCGGCGGTGATGGGGCTGTCGCTTAGCACCATCTTCATCGCGTTCACCGGGACCAGCATCGCGCGGGTGTTCTTCATCACCGCCGCGACCTTTGCGACCATGAGCCTGTACGGCTACACCACCAAGCGGGACCTGAGCCAGTTCGGCTCGTTCCTGTTCATGGGTCTGATCGGCATCATCATCGCGATGGTGGTCAACTTATTCCTGGCGTCGAGCGCGCTCCAATTCGCGATCTCGGTGATCGGCGTCTTGGTGTTCACCGGTCTGACCGCGTATGATACCCAGAACATCAAGGAGATGTACGCCGAGAGCAATGGCGCCGAGGCTAACCAGAAGTTGGCGCTGATGGGCGCGTTGTCTCTTTACCTGAACTTCGTCAACCTGTTCTTGATGCTGCTGCAGCTGCTCGGCAACCGCGAGTGACGCTGTTTGACGGGGCCGCCGGTTCGCGCGCGCGTGTCCGGCTTCGTCAGGCCGCCCGGGACCCCGGGCGGCCTTTTTACTTTAAGGCCCCCTTGCTTAAATAAGGCCGGGTCGGCACAGTCGGGCGATGACCGCCCCTGACCCAGCCAAATACATGCCAGCCAAATACATGCCAGCCAAATACATGTATGTCCGGACGGAGGCGGTGCTGTCGTCCCGGATCGAGGGGACGCAATCGACCTTGACGGACCTTCTTCGGTTTGAAACGCAGGCGCAAGACACCCGCGACGCCCCGGTAGGGCCCGCACGCCCGAGCGTGTCGGCCGCCGGCACTGCCGCGCCGATTGATGCCGCGCTGGGCAACCCTCTAGTACACCGCGGCGGAAGTAATATCATGTTGCGTCGGTCCGCCGCGGTGTACCAGTCATTTAGTCGTACAGCTTTCCGGCGCAAATCCTGACCATGTCAGGATTTGCGCCGGGCTGTACTAATACAGCCCGGCGCAAATCCTGAATGGAAAAACCCCACTCGCTATAGTTAGTATGAAATCCGGTTGAACCGTTCTGCTTGGTCGGAGCAACGCCGGTAGGTCGGGGCGCGGGCCGCACCCTGGTCGATCGGGAGCTCCCTGTCGCAGGCCCGCGCCCCAACAGGATTGGTGAACAGCTTCCGCAGTCGTCGACAACCGGAACCAAACAGTCGGATTTGGTATAAAATCTCGATTGTGTTGGTCGGCTCAGCCGACCCCTGCCTCGTCGGGCTTTGTCTTGCAGGATCGCGCCGTGTCTTCGGTGACCACAATTGACGTACCGCTGCGGTTCGGCTGGGATTTGCGAATTTGATTTCGCAAAGCTGAACTTGGATGACACGAAAGATCAGGTGGTGGCACTGGCTCGCAGTGCATGAGAAAAAACCAACCCGACAACCGATGCTGAGTCAGCCTTTTGGTCTCAGCTTGTCAGCAATTTGGTCCCTTTGGTTATTTGTAAAAATTGCTGGCAGGCAGGGGCCTGGGTGACGGCAAAGGGTCCAAGCCGGACGGCTCGTCTTCGGCTGACCCGCCTTGGATCAACGCCGGATGGGCTTGTCGGCCGTTCGGGGGGCGTGCCCCCTATTGATGGGGTCCAGGGGGTAACCCCTGGTGGGGGGTGTCGGGGGGCAAAGCCCCCTGACCTTGGGGGGCGCATCGCCGCCGCAGGTGTCGTTGTCTGGCTCTTCACCACCATGCTGCGGCCTCCGCTCTTGGAGATTTGAGTCCCCATGAAAGATCTGATCTCGGCCAAGCGCTGGGCCCTGGCTGCCTCCGGCCTCCTCGCGATCGCCGGAACCGCGGCCGGCCTCGTCCCGTTTCTCGCGGTCTATTGGATCGCCGAGGTGGCGGTCGATGGCAGCCTCACGGCCGACGATCTGATCTTTCCTGTGGTGGCGAGTTTCCTTGCCATTGTCGCCAAGGTCGTCCTCACCATGTCGTCCAGCGCGCTGTCTCACCGGGCCGCGTATCAGATTTTGTTCGCGCTGCGTTGTACCCTGATCGAAAAGCTGAGCCAGGTCTCGCTCGGCTTTTTCGCCGCGCGGTCGGTCGGCGCGCTCAAGAAGACGATCAACGAGGACGTCGAAGAACTGGAGGAAGCGCTTGCCCACGCGATTCCGGACGTGGCATCGGCGATTGCCGTGCCGATCGCTGTCGGCGTGTTTCTCGCGTTCATCGACTGGCGCCTCGCCCTGGCCGCGTTGGTGCTCTTCCCGCTGATGATGATGCTCTACCCGCTGGCTGCGGTGATGGCGCAGGGGGAAGTGAACGGCTACCACGGCGCCTTGGCGGCCCTGCGCCGGGCGACCATCGAATTTCTTCAGGGTATGAAGGTCATTCGCACCTTCATCGGCGCCGAAGGCGCCGTCGACAAGTTCGATGCCGCGGTCGAGGCGATGGCGGACGCCGGTTGGCGCATGGCGGTCGCGGCGATCATCCCGAGCGCCCTGATGATGGTCGGCTTGCGCGCCAATGTGCTCGCCCTGTTGCCGATCGGCGGCTTGCTCTACCTGGCCGGCGAGATCTCCGCCGGGGCCTTCGTGCTGTTCCTGCTGATGGGGATCGGCGTCAACGCCGCCGCTTACAAGCTGCTGCACACCGCCGGCCACTTTGCCATGCGCATGGCGACCGCCGGCCAGAAGATCCAGGAGATCCTCTCGGTCGAGCCTCTGCCCCGGCCGCAAAACCCCAAGCGGCCGAACGGATACGACCTCGCGTTCCACGGTGTCAGCTTTGCCTACGGCGACACCGAGCCCGAACGCGGGCTCAAAGACGTCACCTTCATGGCGCCGCAAGGCAGCTTTACCGCGGTGGTCGGTCCGTCCGGCGGCGGCAAGACGACGCTCGCCCGCCTGATCGGCCGCTTTTGGGACGTCGATCAGGGCGCGGTGACCCTGGGCGGCGTGGATCTCCGCGAGATCGACGGCGACGCCTTGATCGCCGACATCAGCTTCATCCTGCAAGACGCCTGGCTTTTGAACACCAGCATTCGCGAAAACATCCGCTCCGGCCGGCCCGGGGCCGACGACGCCGCGGTGATCGAGGCCGCGCGCAAGGCGCGCGTGCTCGCGTTCGCCGACGAGCTCGAGGGCGGGCTCGACGCGCCGGTCGGCGAGGGCGGGCGCCAGCTGTCCGGCGGCCAGCGGCAACGCGTGGCGATCGCGCGCGCACTCGTGCGCGCAGCACCGGTGGTGGTGATGGACGAGGCGACGTCGTCGCTCGATCCGGACAACGAGGCCCAGATCCTGGCGGCGCTCAAAGAATTGGCCAAAGGGCGGACCGTGATCGCGATCGCCCATCGCCTGGATACGCTGCGCAACGCCGACACCATCTTGTTCATGCAAGACGGACGCATCGCAGATCAGGGCCCGCACCAAGAGTTGCTCGCACGCTGCCCCGCCTACGCCCGCCTCTACGAGAGCTACCGCGCCGCCGGCAATTGGCGCCTGGAGAAGACCGAAGCCGCCGTCGAACTCCCAAGGCCGGCGGTTGCGACGTCTGCGCAGACCCGCCGGGCGCCTGAGGTCGAGCCTGATTTCTCACCCCGGGACATCGGTCTTGGCCTGTTCTTGAAACTGGCCGGCCCGATGCGCCGTCTCCTGCTGACGCGGGCCCTGCCGCTGTTGATCGTGGAAGCCTTTCTGATGGGCGTCCCGGTCATCGCCACCCTTTTGACCTTGCTGGACGTGACCGCGGACCGGCTGACCTCGGAGCGGGTCTTTGTCTACACCGCCGTGGTCGCCCTGGTCTTTGCCGCACAGGTGATCGCCTACGTCTTCGCCCATCGCGCGCTATGGCGGGTCCAGACCGGCGCCACCTCGGCCCTGCAGCGCAGGCTCGGCCGGCATTTGCGCCAAGTGCCGCTCGGCGAATTGGAAGCGCGCGATACCGGCGTGCTCGAGACCTTGGTCACCCAGCATACCAGCGGGATCAACTTCGTCGTCCCCTCGACCCAGATCGTCCGCGCGGTGATCGCGCCCGCGATCGGGCTGGCCGTCATGGTGTTTTTGGACTGGCGCCTGACGCTGGCCGTGGTTGCCAGCCTGCCGCTGTTCCTTGCGGCCGTGGCCTTTAGCAATCGGATTTCCCGCGAGGTTTGGGTCGAGTTGTTCAACTCGCGGGAATCCTTGAGCGCCCGCGTGATCGAATATCTTCAAGGCATCGCGACCTTACGCTCGCTCGGCCTCGACGGCGGCAAGCGGGACGCCTTGACTGCGGCGGTGCGCGATCACCGCGACGTCAGCCTGGGCAGCGTGCTCCGGATCAGCCCGGTGATCACGCTCGGCGTCTCCGTCCTCGATCTCGGCTTTTGTGCCGTGCTGCTGGTCGGCGGGTTGCTCACCGTTTCCGGATCGCTCGCCTTTTCGATGTACCTGATCTTCATGGTCATCGGCCTGGTGTTCTATGGCCCGATCGCAGACGCTTTCGAACTCGCGCACTATCACAACCAGCAGCATCGCTCGATGGTGCGCATCTCGGAGGTGTTACGGCTGCCGCTGCTGCCCGAGCCGTCGGCGCCCAGGAGCCCGCAGGCGATCGATATCGAGTTCGCCGGCGTGAGCTTTGCTTATCGGGACCGCCCGGTATTGGAGGACATCGATCTCGCACTGCCCGCCGGCGGCCTTTATGCCTTTGTCGGGCCGTCGGGGTCGGGCAAGACCACGGCGCTCAACCTGCTTGCCCGGTTTTGGGATGTCGGTGACGGTGCCATCCGGATCGGCGGCGTTGACCTGCGCGAGCTTTCCCGGGTGGACATGAGCGGCCTGTTCGCGGTCGTGTTCCAGGACACCTTTTTGTTCAACGACACCATTGCCGCAAACCTGCGGCTGGCGCGCCCGGGGGTGACCGACCAAGAGATGGTTGCGGCCGCCAAAGCGGCCTCGTGCCACGAGTTCGTCATGGCCTTGGACAAGGGCTACGACACCGACGTCGGCGATGCCGGCACGCGGCTGTCCGGCGGCCAACGCCAGCGTCTGGCGATCGCCCGCGCGATCTTGAAGGACGCGCCGATCGTTTTATTGGACGAGGCGACCTCGTCGGTCGATCCGGAGAACGAGCACGAGATCCGGACCGCCCTGGGCTCGCTGTGCACCGGGCGGACCGTCATCGTCGTGGCGCATCGCTTGGCCTCGATCGTCCAAGCAAGCCAGATCGTCGTCTTCGAGTCCGGCCGGATCGCGGGTCTGGGCACGCATCGGCAACTCTTGGACGGCTGCGCCACCTACCGAAAGCTCTGGGACGCTCAATTGGGCGTGCAAGACCTGCCGCCGGCCGGCCCGAACCAGTCGGCCCCCCTGGGCTGGGCGGCGCAGTGACGAACGGCGGGCGCGATACGGCGCAGGTCCCGACCTTGGTCGCAATGTCCACCGGAATGCTGCGTGGCAAGATGCCAAGTGCAACACGGCGGATATGATCGAATCGAAAAATAGATCGATGAAAATAGCCTGTAAGTGTGGCGCACTCAGCTCCTTCTCACCTTCGAAGGCGGGTCACGAAATGGAAAGATATCTCAGCGCCAAGCTACATGGCCTTCGCGTGACAGACGCGCAGTTGAACTATCACGGCTCAGTCACACTCGATCCCGAGCTCTGTCGCGAGGTCGACATCCGCCCGCTTGAATTCGTCGAGATTTGGAACAAGCACTCAGGGGCCCGACTCAGCACCTATGTGATTTACGGCGCCCCGGGCTCGCGCTGTTGTGTTCTGAACGGTGCCGCCGCGCGAACCTGCCAGGTCGGCGACGAGGTGATCATCACCTCCTCGACCTACGGCACCACGGACGACATCATCGAACGCAGACCAAAGGTCTTGGTCTTTGGTCCAGACAATGAGGTTATAGATCGCATAGTCTATGCGGTGTTCAAATCAGAGAGTAACGGATTCGACATGGAGATACTAAATGTCGATACCGGAAACTAAGTCACGCCGATTGGTCTGAGCCAAGAGCTGCGTAAGGTCCAGGCGGATCGGTCGAGCCGCCCAATCCCGGCCGTCCCGGACCCGAGACCACGTTTGGGCATACGGTTAAGGGATAAGTGTCATGAGTGCGCGAGACCTCGCCCTGTCCAGCCGCAAAATCCTGGCAGCGGGCATCCTCGGCGTCGCTGAGGGCGCGGCCGAGAGTGTCATTTGGGTGCTGGATCTCGAGACGGGCGGCCGTTTGTTCCATGTCGACCTTGGCGATGGCGAGGAGACGCTGGGCTGTGCCGAGGCGCGCATCGCACAGCGTCTCTCGGCCGACGCGGCCGAGGTCTTCGAAGACGTCGAACAGCCCCGCCGCCTGGGCGACGCGTTCGCCACCATCCCTTTGATCGTGCTCGCCCACGCGCTGCAATCCGACGCGGCGCTGCGGGCCGCGGTCCGGCGCCGCCTTGGGGTCTCCGAGGCGCGCCCGCAGGTCTTCTTGCGGTCGGACGGGACGGCGAACGCCGCCCTCGGCGTGGTGGTGTCGCCCGAACCCGACGGGGCCGCCATCGCAGAGACCCTCAAACGCCGGTGTTCCCTGATCCTCCAACAATTGGACGGCAGTGACAAACGCTTGCGTCAGGTCTCGGTTTTGTTCGAGGACGAGCATCGAACCCTGGTCGTCGAACCGAACCGCACGGTCAAGCCCTATCCCGCCGGAAAGAGTGTCGGCGCCCTGTTCCGATGCTGCGCCGACCGCTTCCCGGAGGCCGAAGCCCTGCGGTTCGGCGAAACCAGCCTGACCTACCGTGAGCTGAACGCGCGGGCGGCGCGTGTCGCCGGCGCGTTGCGCGCGCGCGGCGTGCGGCCCGACGACACCGTCGGCGTCTTTGCCGACCGGTCGGCCGCGGCGGTGATCTCGATCCTGGGCGTGGTCCTTGCCGGCGCGGTCTATGTTCCGCTGTCGCCGCGCTGGCCCCGGGCACGGCAGCAGAAGATCGAACGGCACGCCGGGCTTGCGCTGGTGATCGATTGTACGAACGCCGCGCCCGCGCCCGAGGTCTCGTGTCCCTGTCTGCCGGCCGACGGCGCGAGCGCCGACGGCCGGCCGTTCGACGGTGACGACGGTCGGTGCGGCACCGACCGTCTGCACATTTTGTTTACCTCCGGTTCGACCGGCGAGCCGAAGGGCGTCGAGATCCTGCATCGGGGCGTGACCAAGCTGGTCTGCGATCGCGATCTCAATCCCTGCGCGCCCGGGACCACGGTGATGCATGGGGCGCCCCTGACCTTTGACGTCTCGACCCAGGAGATCTGGCTGCCGCTGCTCAATGGCGGGGTTCTTTGGGGCTTCGACACCCAAGAGGTCCTGACGCCGGAGAGCTTCTTGCGGGCCCGCCGCGGGCGCCGGTTGGATATCGCCGCGTTCACCGCGGCCTTGTTCGAGGCGCTCTTAAAACAGAATCCCGCCGCTCTCGCGGGGATTGGCCGTCTCAACATCGGCGGCGAGTCCCTTCGACCGGCCACGGTGGCGGCAGCGCTCGCGACGGCCGGTCTCGGCACCCTGGTGCATTGCTACGGCCCGACCGAAACCACGGTCTGCGCGCTCTCCAAAATCCTGTGCCGCGACGATACCGTGCGGGACGCCGTGCCGCTCGGCCGGCCCACCGCCAATACCACCGTCTATGTCCTCGACCGCCATCTCCGCCCCACGCCGCCGGATGCGGACGGTGAGATTTTCATCGGCGGCGACGGCGTCGCCCGTGGCTATCTCGGCGACCCCGAACGAACGGCGGCCGCCTTCGTGCCCGACGTCGTCTCGGGGCGTGACGGCACGCTCTACCGCACGGGCGACCGCGCCCGCATCCGCCCCGACGGCCTGATCGTGTTTGCCGGCCGCCGGGACAATCAGGTCAAGATCAGCGGCCATCGGATCGAGCTCGGCGAAATCGAGGCCGCGCTGCAGACCCTGCCCGGCGTCGACCGCGCCGTGGTCCGGGTTCACGCGCCGAGCGACGGCGATCGCCGCCTGCTCGCCTGGGTCAAGCCGGCGCAACCGCAGGCGGATGATCCGGCGGCGTTCACCCGCGAGATCGAACGCCGCTCGCGAGCGTTGCTGCCGCCCTACATGGTGCCCGCTTGGGTCGTGGCGGTGACGCGGTTTCCGCTGACCGCCCACGGCAAGCTCGACACCTCGGCCCTGCCCAAACCGACCGCCGAGACGACCGCGCCGGTCGACATCGACCGCAACGACCCCCTGCCGGGGGTGTTGGCGCTGTTTCGAACGCGGCTGGTCAACCCGGCCCTGACACCCGATCAGAGCTTTCTCGAAAGCGGCGGCAACTCTCTGCTCGCGGTCAGGATCGCGCAAGAGATCCGCAGCCTGTGCGGGCTGGCACCGCCGATCTCGCTGTTCTTCGAGCCGGACACGCCGGGCCTGGTCAGCGATTTTCTACAGGCGGCTTTCTGGAGCCAAGATGCCAAGCAGCACGTCCCGCACCCGGCCGCCGCCATGACGAGGATTTGACCATGACCATCTCCAAAAGTCTTCTCGATTTCATCCAGCGTCTACGCCAAGAGAATTTGCATTTATCTTTGGACAACCATGACGTTGTCGTCTCCGGCCCGCTTTCCGAAACCACCGCCCAACAGCTCCGCGCACGCAAATCCGAACTCCTCGCCTTTCTACGCGCGGTCGATCGGGAGGAGAGCGCGGACACGGCCCCGCTCTCGCCGGACCCGGCCCGGCGGTTCGAGCCGTTTCCCCTCAACGAAACCCAGCAGGCCTATTGGCTCGGCCGGGACTCCGTCTTTGAGTCCGGTGACGTCGCGATCCATGTCTTCATCGTGATGGCCGACCGGGCGCTGGATTTGGACCGGGTCGAGGCCGCTTGGACGCGGCTCTATCGGCACCATGACATGCTGCGCGCGATCGTGCTGCCGGACGGGCGGCAACAGGCGCTCGAGGTCGCGCCGGACTGGCGGCTGCCGATCGAGGATCTGCGCCACCTTGAACAAGACCGGGCGCTCGACCGCCTGGCCGCCCGACGGGACGAGTTGTCCCACTATTGCGCCGACCTGCGCTGCTGGCCGACTTGGGTGTTGCACGGGTTTCGCCTGCCCGACGGCAGCTGTGTCCTGCTCATGAGCCTGGATTGCTGGGCCTTTGACGGACGCAGCGCGCAGATCTTCATGGCGGACTTCGCGGCGCTATACGCCGACCTCGAGACCACGCTACCGGCAACCGAGCTCAGCTTCCGGGACTATGTTCTGGGTCTGGAGGCGGAACAAAAGACCAAGGCCTATGCGGACTCCCTCGCGTATTGGCAAAAGCGGGTCACCACCCTGCCGGCGGCACCGCACCTGCCCCGACGCAGCAGCGCGGCCGAGGGCCCGCCGCGCTTCGTGCGTCATGCCCACCGCATCCCGGCGCCGGTTCACCGGGCGC
The DNA here is from genome assembly GCA_028277115.1 of Azospirillaceae bacterium. Lineage (GTDB taxonomy): Bacteria > Pseudomonadota > Alphaproteobacteria > Azospirillales > Azospirillaceae > JANQHG01. Next base: position 15,758 of record JANQHG010000087.1, on the reverse strand, counting down.
TCAAGGATGCGGCGGCCGGCAGGGGGGTGACCCTCGCGAACGTCCTGATCGGCTGCTACGCCGAAGTGCTCGGGCGCTGGAGCGGGACCGCACATTTCACCCTCAACATTCCCCGATGGAACCGCCACCCCCTGCACCCCGAGGTCGATCAGATCGTCGGCGAATTCGCCACCTTCGAGCTATTGGAGGTTGACCTTCGAGCCGGCGAGAGCTTCTTGGATCGGGTTCGGGCCGTCCAGCGGCAGTTCGCCGAAGACCTCAACCACGACATCGTCTCCGGCGTCCGCATTCTAAGGGAATGGCGCAAACACAGCGGCGCCGGTCCCGGGGTCGCGGTGCCTTTTGTCTTCACGCACGAGCCTGAGTTGGCCGGCGAGGCGCGCGCGCGCCTGGATGGCGTCGTTGAACCGGATTGCACCGGTCACCGAAGCCCTGACCCAGACGCCGCAGGTCTGGATCGATGCTCAGTACCATGACCTCGACGGCGAGCTGTTGGTGGTCTGGGACGCCCGCGACGACCTGTTCCCCGAGGGGCTGATCGACCAGATGTTCGCGGCCTATGCCGATCTCGCGGAACGGCTCGGCCGGGATGCCGCGACCTGGGCGGAGCGGTCGCCGATCGGCCTGCCTGCGGCACAGGCGAAGATGCGCGACGAGGTCAACGACACCGCGACCGCTCGTGCGCTTCCCACCTTCCTGGACTGCCTGGAGACCCAGGTTGCCACCCGCCCGACCGCGATCGCCCTCGTCGACCGGCGGGGCAGCATCGATTGGGCGGGCCTGAAGCGTTGCGTCGCGGCGCTTTGCGGCCGGCTGGTTCGGTCGGGGGCCGGCAAGGGGACACCGGTCGCCGTGGTGATCGACAAGGGTGCCGAACAGATCATTGCGGCGCTCGCGCTGCATCGGCTGGGCGCGGTCTGCGTGCCCCTGGACCCGGTGTCGCCTCAAGATCGCCTGCGCTATATGCTCGAGCACTCAAGGGCGCCGCTGATCCTGACCACGCACGAGCGCGCCGACCACCTTGCCCGGACCGACCAGACCGCGGACCGCGACCTGCTGGTGGTGGACCGCGAGGTCCGGTCGGACGCGGCCGACTTGCCGCCGCCGCCGGCGCGTCGCGACGACGACCTGCAGTGCATTCTCTACACCTCGGGCTCGACCGGCCAGCCCAAGGGGGTGATGGTGCCGCTCGGGTCGTTGGTGAATGTCGTCGACGACGGCCTGCCGCGGTTCGGGGTGACGGCGGACAGCTGTTTTTTATCGCTGACGCCGTTCCATCACGACCTGTCGCTCTTCGATGTTTATGCCGCGCTTGCCGCTGGTGCCCGGCTGGTGTTTCCGGATCCCGAGCGACGCCGCGACCCCGGCCATTGGCTGAGCCTGATCGGGGATGAGGGCGTCACCCACTGGAACTCGGTCCCGGCGATGATGGTCATGCTGTTGGACCATTGCGACGGCCGCAGGTCGGATGCCGAGACCCACCGCCAAAGCCTTTCGAGTTTGCGCTGCGTGATCCTGGGCGGCGACTGGATCCCGGTCGAGACGCCGCGCCGCCTCGGCACCTGGGCGGCAAACGCCGCCCTGACCAGCATCGGCGGCCCGACCGAGACCACGATCTGGAATATTTGCCACCGGGCGGACCGACTCCCGGACGGCTGGCCGAGCATTCCCTATGGCCGACCGACCAACAACAACAAATACTACGTCCTCGACGACCGGCTGGAGGACTGCCCCGATTGGACGCCGGGTGAACTGTGCTGCGCCGGTGCCGGCGTGACGCTCGGGTATCTCGACGACCTTGCGCGCACCCGCGAGGCCTTCATCACCCATCCGCGGACCGGCGAGCGGCTCTACCGGACCGGCGACCGCGGGCGCTATCGCCCGGACGGTTCGATCGAATTCCTGGGCCGTCAAGACAACCAGATCAATCTGAACGGCCACCGCGTGGAGCTGGGCGAGATCGAAGCCTGCCTTGCCAAACACCCGGCGGTCGCCCAGGCCGTCGCGGTGCCGCGCCGCGACGGCCGGATCGTGCGCAGCGTCTTCGTCTGGGTGACGCTGTTGCCGGGCGCGGACGCCGGCGAGACCGCGTTGCTCGATTTCGCCAAGGCGGCCCTGCCGCAACAGATGCACCCGGCCGGCTTGCGGATCCGCGACACCGTCCCATTGACGGCCAACGGCAAGCTCGACCGGCAGGCCTTGGCCGAACAGGCGGAGGACGCCCGCGACAGCCGCGAGACCTTCGTGCCGGCCAACCAGACCGAAGCGCTGGTCGCCGAGGCCTGGCAGACGGTGCTGGGCAGCCCGCCACCGAGCCGGGAGACCAGCTTTTTCGCGGCGGGCGGTGACTCGATTTCCGCGATCAGACTGTTCAACACGCTGCTCGCCGACCGGGTCGAGGGCGCGACGGTGCTGACCGTGTTCCGCTCCCCGACGGTCGCCGCCTTGGCCGCGGTGATCGACACCGCGGCCGGGGCGGCGCAGCCGACGCTGCCCGAGGTCGAGCCGACGCCGCGCGACAGCGCCGCCTATCCGGCGACCGCGGCGCAAACCCGCCTTTGGATCGAAGAACAGGTTGCCGGATCCGGCGCGCTCTACAATCTCTGCCTCAACCTGTGCCTGGACGGCGCGATCGACGTGGCGGCGGTCGAGGCGGCGTTGACCGCGGTCGTGGCGTCCTGGGAAGCGCTGCGCACCGCGTTGCAGGTCCAAGAGGACGGGACGCCCGTCCAGGTTCTGCTGCCGGCCTGGCGGGTGTGCTTGGCGGTCACGGACGCGCGGACCGCCGACGATCCCGCCGACCGTCTGGCGCAGATCGGCGTGCGGGAGGCGCAAACGCCGCTCGCGCTCTCCGAGGGCCGCCCGTTGCGCGCGCATTTGGTGTGGACGGCGCCGCGGAGAGCGCACCTGATCGTCACCCTGCACCACAGCGCCTGCGACGGCTGGACCGTCAACCTGTTCGCCGAGGCTTTGGCCAAGAGCCTCGACGGCGGCGCGCTCGAGGCCCCGCCCTGCGCACCGATCGACTACGCCCGTTGGGAACGGCGACCCGAGGTCACGGCGGCGATCGACCGCCAGGTCGCCTGGTGGACCGAGCGCCTGGACGGTCTGCCCGGTGGTGCCGAGATCGACCTCGGGCGCGGCCGCCCCGACCAGCGGGCCGCCCGGGCGGCGCTGGCGTCGCGGCGTCTTGCGCCGGCACTGGGGCACCGGATCGGGCGGTTGGCGCAGCGGCACGACACGACGCCCTATGTCGTCTTGATGACCGCGCTTGCCTTGGTTTTGAGCCGCCTGACCGCCGAGCCGCGGATCGTCATCGGCTGTCACGTCGCCTTGCGCGACCGCCCGGGCCTCGACCGGATGCCCGGCATGCTGGTCAACAACCTGGTGTTGGACCTCGATCTCGCCGCGGCGCCGCGGTTCGATGACGCGCTCGCCCGCGGCCGCGCGACCTTCCTCGATGCCTGGGACCGGGGTCTGGCGCCGTTCGACCGGGTCGTGCGCGCGCTGGGCGGATGGCCGGACGGCTCGCGTCACCCGCTTTACTCCATCACCTTCACGCATGAGAGCATCGCCGGCAGCGCCATGCACGGGGGCGGCCTTACGATCTCCGTCGGCCAGCCGTTCGTCGCCCGCACCGCACTCGACCTCGACCTCGCGATGGCCGACGCGCCCGACGGCGCGATCGTCCTGAAAGCGATCTATCGCAGGGACATTCTGGACCCCTCGCTGATCGCCGGCCTTCTCCTGGCGGTGGAGAGCTTCGTCGCTGCCGCCTGCGACGACCCGTCGGTGGCGGTGGCGATGCTCCCGTGGTCGCCGGCGGGCGCCGATGCGTTGGTCAAGGCCGGGCAGGGGCCGGTCGAGGCGTTCGATCTCGACCTCTCGCCGACCGAGTTGTTCCGGCGCCAAGTCGTGGCGACCCCGGACGCCCCGGCGCTGTTGGACGATCGGGGAACGCCCGTCGTGAGCTTTCGGGATCTGGACCGGCGGGTCGGCCGGGCCACGGCCGCGCTGCGCGACAAGGGCTTGGCCCCCGGCGGCACGGCGGCGATCTTCTTGCCGCGCGCCCCCGACCTGGTGGCGGCGATGCTGGCGGTCTGGCGGTGCGGCGCGCATTTCGTGGCGCTGTCCGCGGACCAGCCGGTCGAGCGGGTCGCGCAGATCCTGGACGACGCCGCCCCACAGGTGATCGTCGCGCGGCCGGGCACGGTCGCCGTGCCGCCGGGCGCCGCCGAAAGCGACCCCGCCGAGTGGCAGGGTTTCGCGCCCGAGCAAGCGGCCGCGCGCCATGCCGACGAGATCGTCGTGTTGCTGTTTTCCTCGGGCTCGACCGGGCGACCCAACGGCGTCGAATTCACCCGCCGCGCCCTGGTCAATCGGCTGTTCTGGCAATGGCAGACCCTGCCGTATGGCGACACCGAACGTTGCGTCGCCCGGTGCGCCGTCGATTTCGGCGACTATTTGGTCGAGATTTTCGGCCCGCTCCTGGCCGGCCGGCCGCTCGCCCTGTTGGACGAGGACACCACCCGCGATCCCCGGCGTCTTGCCGCGGCCGTCACCGCCGTGGGGACCGAGCGCCTGCTGACCGTTCCGTCTCTGTTGGACGTCTTGCTTGACGACGACGGCGGCGCCGCCACGGCCATGACCTCGGTGCGCTTGTGGAGCGTCAGCGGCGAGCCCCTGCCGCTTGCCGTCGCGCGAAAGTTCCATGCCGCCCGACCGGCAGCGCGGCTGTTCAATCTCTATGGGTCGTCGGAAAGCGGGGCGGACGTCACCTTCGGTGAGCAGGGAGCGCAAGCCGACCTGGTCACGGTCGGTCGTCCGCTCGCCAATATCGGCGTGCACATCGTCGACGACGCGTTGGCACCGGTGCCGGATGGCATTCCGGGACAGGTTCTGATCGTCGGCGAAGGCCTGGCGACCGGCTATTGCCGGCGGCCGGCGCTGACCGCCAAGCGCTTCATCACTTGGCGCGGGCACCGCGCCTTCGTGAGCGGCGACCGCGGTCTTCGCCGCACCGACGGCGAGATCGTCTTGCTCCGGCGGCTGGACCGGCAGGTCAAGGTTCGGGGCCAACGGATCGAGTTGGACGAGGTTCAGGTCGCGCTGGCGGCCGTCAAGGGCGTCGAGGCGGCCGCGGTCGCCTTCGACACCGAGGGCGAGGCCCCGGGTCTCGTCGCCCTGGTAACCGGCAGCGCCGCCCCGCGCGACATCCTGGCCCGCGTGCGCGCGTGCCTGCCCGAGGCGGCGCTGCCCCGCCGGATCGCGCGGGTCGACGCGCTGCCCAGAACCTCGGGCGGCAAGCTTGCGTATCACGCCGTGCCGAGCTTGGTCCGCGCGGCCCATGCCGACGACGAGAGCCACGCCGCACGCGAGCCGCCGGCGACCGAAACCGAGCGCCTGCTGGCCGCGCTGTGGCGGCAGGTTCTCGGCCGCCCGCCGAGCAGTCGTCACGACCGGTTCAATGATCTGGGGGGGCATTCGATTGCAGCCGCCAGGCTGACCGCCCGGATCCGCACCTCCTTCGGCATCGAGGTCCCATTGCGGGTGGTTCTGGCGCATGGCGCGCTTGCCGACATGGCCGAGGCGATCGAGGACCAACGGGCCGCGGCGGTCGGGACCCCGGCGGCCGCGGCCGCGGCCGCGGCCGTGGAGGAGCTGGTGCTGTGATCCGTGGCGCCGTCCGTCGAGCGGTGCTGCGATCGATCCGGAACACGGTCATTCAGCGTCACGGTTGAGCGACGCGGGTGTGGCGGTTTTCTCACGCACAAATAAAAAAAAGATGGCCCTGCCGATTTCGTCGCCTGAGTGGCGAAACGATCAAATACAATTTTGCAAAAGCCATTCTTGATTTGAGAAAGGCGGCGAAGCTGGCTGCACCGCCATCGAGGCTTTACGACCCCCCCTTGACGTTCAGCAAGAAAGGCGGAGCTTTCGCCAGCCGAGAGCTGGCGATCCGTTCCGCACAGACCCGAAGCCGCACTGTCAACTTGGATCATCAACCATATCGAATTGCATTAAAAAAGGGGACGAACATGGTCAATGCCGAACGAGCCGCGAGAACGACCACCGTGTTTTTACTTTCTTGGGCTTTTCTGTCGAGTTCGTCTGTACTGATTGGGTCGAGCGGCGCGGCTGAGGCTCAAGAGGGTGACGGTGCCGTCGCTGACGGCGCCATCGCCCTCGACCCGGTCATCGTCACCGGTCTCAAGCGCTTGGATCGGGCGGATGAGCTTTCGACCAGCGTTCAGGTGATCGATGGCGACGCGCTCGCCACCAGTGCGATCGATCCGGGGGCGGCGATCACCCGGGCGGCTCCCAATTTTTATTTTTCCAGTTTCAGTCAGCCGGGCACCGATTTCCTCAATATGCGTGGCGTTGGACCGCTCGGGCAGCCGGCGAATGCGCTCGACAACTCGGTGGGCGTATCGACCAATGGCGTCGGCACCAGCGGGTTCGGCTTTCCACCGTCGCTGCTCGATGTCGAACGGATCGAAGTCCTGCGCGGGCCGCAGGGCACGCTGTTTGGCCGAAACGCGCTCGGCGGCGCGGTCAACGTCGTGACAAGACCGGCCGACGGTGTGTTCGAGGCCTCGCTCACCGGCGAGTTCGGATCGAGCGGCTACGCGCTCGCCGAGGCAAAGACCGGCGGGTGGATCGTCGAGGACAGTCTTGCCGGCCGGTTCGCCGTCCGCTACCAGCGGCAAGACGGCGACATTCCCAATGTCGTGGTCGGCGGCGAGGAAGGGGATGTCGAGATTGCGGCGGCCCGGGCCACGCTGCGGTACCTGCCGACCGATGACCTCTCGGTCAACCTGATCGTCGGTGCGGATCGGGACGAGCGGCGCCAGAATTTCAGCATGCTGCGCGAACAGGACGAGGTGAGAAGCGGGGCCGACCTGATCCCACTGAACAGCCGGGAGCGGATCGAAGGAACGCTCGAGATCGAACAGCGTTTCGATGCCATGACCTTCACCTCCGTCACAGCGTTCCAGAACAATCGCATCGACGTGGAAACCGATATCACCGACGACCTTCTTTTCCAGGCGTCCTTCGGCTTCGTCACCCCGCCGGGTGCCGACCGATTGAACTCAGATGACAAAGAGTGGATCATCAACCAGGAATTCCGTCTCAATTCGCCCGAAGATGCCGAGATTTCCTGGGTCGCCGGAGTCAACTACTTCCGATCCTTGTACGATTCGCTCCGTATTCAGGACAGCGCTTTCAGTCCGTTCTCGAGCGGCAACTTCGACACCGAGATCGATTCTCAGACCATCGCTGTGTTCGGCGACGTGACCTATCCGGTGTTCGAAGACTTCCGTCTTGCCGGTGGTCTGCGCCTCGCCCGGGACGATCAAAATCTGAAGGTTCACTACACCACCAGAGGGTTCCCCGGCACCGTTGCGTCCTTTACCCAAGACACCGACATCTCGGATACCTATCTGACCGGACGCGTCGCCGCCTTTTACGATTTGACCGACAGCATCGGGACCTATGCCTCGGTGTCGCGGGGCTATGCGTCGGGCGGGTACGAGCGCAACACGCTGAATGCCGTGTTCGGTGAGGATACGGTGCCGTTCAAGCCATCGAAGATCTGGGCCTATGAAGCGGGGATTAAGTCGCAGTTTTTGCAGGACCGTGCCGAGGTCAATTTCAGTGCCTTCTTCAACGACGTCAGCGACGGCCAGCTGTTGGCATCGGATCCGACCACCATCCCCAGTACCTTTTCCTTCGTGAACCAGGACTATCAATCCTACGGCTTCGAACTCGAGGGTCGTGCCGCGTTGACCGACGATCTGTTCGTGAGCGGCGGTGTCGGCGTCAGCATCGCCGAGATCAAGAACGTCCCGGACAACGCGATCCCAGGCATGGAAGACGGCAACACCGTTCCCAACGCCCCCAAGTTGACCGCGTTCGTCGATGCGCGCTACCAGCTGACCGAAAACTTCTACCTCACGGGTCAGTATCAATACGTTGGCAAGCGGGAGTTGAACATCCAGAACGCGGACCAGCTGGACGATTATCACATGGTGAATGCGCGGTTCGGATTCGAAGAAGATCAGTTCAGCATCTACGCTTTTGTCAACAACATGCTGGACGAACGACCGGAATACTATAGCGCCAACATAACACCTGTGGTCAATACCGTCACTGTCGGGCCGGGGCGGATCTTCGGTGTCGGCGTATCCGTGCACTTCTAATCGCCGTACACCGCCCGGGCTGTAGCGGGGTTTTTGGGGTCACAGCCCGGTCCGGTTGGCGTGTTTCGGACGTCGAAGGTCGAAGACAGGGTCGATGGACCGTTCGATCGGTTGGTATCTTGACAGCCTGGGCGCTGGCAGCCTTCCGGACCGGGTTTCCGGCGCCTGGGCTTTTTGGGGCGGGACGACGTCCGCGCCACGGTCATACTGGATCGGGCCGGACCACTCGACCGCACCGACGCACCTTGGCGCGACCGATCTCCTTGTCTGGGCCGGGACCGTCAAGCCGGAGGTCTCGCTCGCCGATCTCGCCGCGCTGGCCGGCCTTGATGCGACGGAACTTGCGAGGCTGGGCGCCTTAAAACGTGAGGCGGGCCGGGCTGCCTATGCGGCGGTTCATGCCGCCTTGCGTTTTTTCCTGTCTCGACTTCTGGGGTGCCCGCCCGGGGCTCTCCGGTTCCGCGTCGGCCGGCACGGGAAACCGGCGCTCTGTCCCGAATCCATTGGGCCCGCGGGTGACGTCCATTTCAACGTCAGCCATACCGGCCGCTTGGGAGCGCTCGCGCTCGCACGGGTTCCGGTCGGGATCGATATCGAGGAACACCGGTGGAGCGAAGACCTCATGGATGTGGCGCGCATGACCTTCGGTCCGGAGCAGGTCGCCGACCTCGAGGCCTGCGTTGCAGACGAGCGGGTGGGTCTTTTTTTTCGACAATGGACGCTGGGCGAGGCCCTGATCAAGGCGACCGGCATGGGGCTGCACCAAGGCATCGACGGGTTCGCCTTCACCCCGCATGGGCCGCCGCGCCTGTGCAAGCTCGAGCCCCGATGGGGGCCGCCGGACCACTGGCATTTCGGGCTGTTCTGACCAGCGGTCGGGCGCGACCGCTCCGAGGGGTGCGACGGTGTTCGTCCCGGCCACGGGTCGGCAGCCCGGCGCGTGCGTGGCCGTCATCATCTCGGTACAGCTGGCTTATCGTCATGATCTCCGCATCAACAGAAGTAACCAAGACAGCATATTCCCATACTGCCGGCATCTTCTTCCGATCCCTGCGTGCATCGTCGAAAAGAAGCTCTAATTGATCCTCAGAATCCTGATTTTTGGGGCTCCTCCTGGCAGCTATAGAGCCTCGTCAAGATGGGCGCGGGCCCAAGAACTGGCGACGAGTTCCCGGATAAAGGTCCGCATCAGCAGCGAGCGGTGGGTCGAGACGCGGGTGACGACCACAAACGGCGACCGGATGGCACAGCTGTCAGCGAGAACCGGCATCATCAGGCCCAGATCGCACCAGCGCTTCGCATAGTGGTCGGGCAGATATCCCAAGAAACGGCTGCTGAGAATGAACATGGCCTGCGCCTCCATGTTCGAAGCGGTCGCTCCGACCGGCGCCTCCGGGAAATACTCCAATTCCGTTTGGCTCGCATAGGGACGGATGACGAACGGATACCGGAGCACGGCGTCTTGGGTCACCGGTTGAGATGTCCAGATGACATGGTCGGCCGCAGCGTAGAGCAGGTGCCGTTCTTCGTAGAAACGCGTGAAATGCAAGCCTGGTTGTTTCGGGATTTCCGGAATGATCGCGATATCCAACCCCCGTGAATGCACGTCCCTGACCAGCTGATCCGGCACGCCGATGGATATTTCCAGGCGGGCTTTCGGTGCTTGGTGCAGAAAGGCGCGCACGACTTTGTGCAAGGATAGGTCCGGGTCGGAAATCGTGTTGTCGATCACCCCCAACCGCAAGGTGCCGGTGATCGTGTGCCGGAGTTCGCCCAGAGCACTCTCGAAATCGGACAGCGCGGCGAACAGGGCTTTGGCCCGCTCGTGGACCAGCTCTCCTCGCTCCGTCAGCGAGAATCCCGCCCGTCCGCGATGGCACAACCGAAACCCGACACGGTCCTCTAAGGCTTTGATGTGAAAGCTGACGGCCGATTGCGTGAGACCAAGCGCCATTTGAGCACCGACGAACCCGCCGTGCTCCACCACGACCCGAAAAACCTGAAGGCTCTTGATATCCGCCGGTGACAAGCGCATCCGCCCGCGATCCCGCTCCGGTATGGTCCCGATACATCAAAAATGTCGATGTAAAGATGGATGGACGGCGCTTTTTCTCCAACACACAATTTGCTGGAATTCCCGAACTCAGCTGCCGGAAAACAGGCATGGAGCTGATGTAAGGAGTGCGGTGAATGATCTTCAGACTATCCTCCGCCCGCTTGGCGCGGGTCTCCGCCGCCGGTCTTTTGGTGTTGGCTGCGGTCGCACGTGCGCCGTCGGTTGCCGCCGCAGAAGACCTGCTGGCGATGATCAAACGGACAGGAACCTTCTCGGTCGCGACGGAAGCGCGGTTTCCACCATTCGAATTCGTCGAGAACGGCGAGATTGTCGGCTATTCCCAGGAGATCATGGACCTGATCATGGCCGAGCTGCCCGGTGTCACCCTGGAGCGGCTGGACGTGCCCTGGCAGGGCATTCTTCCCGGTCTGGCAGCCGGACGGTTCAACTATGTCGTGACCTCGGTGACCGTCACACCGGAGCGCTATCAGGCCTATCACCTGAGCGTTCCCATCGCCGATGCCACCATGGCCGTCCTGAAGCGGGCTGGCGACGATCGGATCATGAAGGCACAGGATGTTGCCGGGCTGGTCGTGGGCTCTCAGACCGGGTCCGCTCAGCTCGGGGCCCTAAAAGCGCTGGCCGCGGAGCTGGACGCCGCAGGCACGCCGGTCGCCGGCATCCGCGACTATGTGGATTTCAATGAGGCCTACGCCGATTTGGCAACGGGACGTCTCGACGGCGTGGTCAACAGCCTCCCGAACCTCCTCGAAGCCAGGCGTCTTCGGCCGCAGCTGTTCGACGTCGTGACACCGACCTTCGGACCCAAGCGCTATTTCAGCTGGGCCGGACGCAAGGATGCGGACAGCACCGCACTCAATGCATTCATGGACGAACAGCTGGCCCGGTTGATCGAAAGCGGAGACTTGACGGTGCTGCAAGAGAAATGGTTCGGCGGACCGATGGATCTGCCGACCGTTCTGCCCAAGCCGGAGTGATCCTCAGTTCCGCCTGTTCGTGTTCATCAGCCGCCGAGGTCGCTCATGCTGACAATCCTGATGGAAAACTACGGCGTGCTCGCCAGCGGCCTCGGCGTCACCGTGATCGTGTCCCTCACCGCGATAGCCGCAGGCGGTGTGCTGGGCATGCTCTTCGCCATCGGGCTGACCGCCCGCAACCCGCTGCTGCGCGCCTTCTGCAAGGTTTACCGCAGTTTTTGGCGAGGGACGCCGATCTTGGTGCAGCTGTTGATGGTTTTTTACCTTCTGCCCGCCTCCGGCCTGGACGTCTCGCCTCTCACCGCGGCCATCCTCACCTTGTCGCTCAACAGCGCCGCCTTTCAGGCCGAGATTTTCCGTGCAGGTTTGGCCGCCATCCCCCGCGGCCAAGTCGAAGCCGGCCGTATTCTCGGTCTGCCGCGCTGGCGCATCCGGCTCACGGTCGAACTCCCACAGATGTTCCGCCTGGTAATGCCGGCGCTCATCAACGAACTGATTTCGATCGTCAAGAATTCTTCGCTGGTCTCGGTGATTGCGGTCACCGAACTGATGCGGCGCAGCCAGCAGCTCGCGTCGGCAACGTTCCAGCCGCTGGAAGTCTACCTCATCGCCGGTTTGCTCTACATCGCCGTCAACCTGCTGCTGGCACGCGCCGGCATCCTGACCGAGCGCCGGTTGGCCGTTTCCGGAGCCCTCTGAGCCATGGACGTCGCACTTCTCGTTCAATACGGGCCGGCGATTCTGTCCGGGCTGCTCATGACGGTTCAGGTCTGCGTCCTGGCGGGCATCCTGGCCGTGTCCCTGGCTTTGCCGGTGTCCCTCGCCGTCAGTTCGCCGCTCTGGCTCCTGCGCGTCGCCGCGCGCACCTACATCGAGATCATGCGCGGAACGCCGGTCCTGATCGTCCTGTTTCTGCTCTACTATGGCGGCCCTTCGATCGGGGTGCGGCTGGATGCGCTGCCGGCCGGTGTCCTCGGCCTCGGTTGCTATGGCGCCGCCTTCTTCGCCGAGATTTTTCGTGCCGGGTTTCAATCGATCCCGAAAGGTCAGATCGAAGCCGCCCGTATGGTCGGCATGACCAACCTGCAGATCATGCGCCAGATCAAGGTGCCGCAAATGCTGGCCCTGATCCTCCCGCCCGGGACCAATCAATTCATCATCCTGGTCAAGGAGTCGGCGCTGTTGTCCATCATTACGGTTGCCGAGCTGACGAAAACGGCCACGCAAATGGCGAATGAAACCTTCGCCGTGGTCGAACCCTATCTGGTGATCGCTTTGCTCTACTGGCTGTTCATCGAGATCATCGCGCAGACAGCCGCCAAGATCGAAGAACGGATCCGCTGGCAAGGCTGAGGTGAGGACATGGCTATGAGTGCACGGACCGCCGAACCGATGCCTGCCGGCGCACAATCCGGCATGACGGCGCGGCCACCGGAGGCGAAACCGGCTTTGCAGCCCATGATCGTTGCAAAGGGGCTGCGCAAATCGTTCGGGGCGCGTCAAGTGCTGCACGATGTCGACCTGACCGTCCTGCCCTCGGAGGTTGTCTGCATCATCGGTCCCTCCGGTTCCGGAAAGTCCACGGTGCTGCGGTGTCTGGCCTTTCTCGAGCGCTATGACGATGGAACGGTCCATATCGAAGGGGACTTGCTCGGCTACCACGAAGTCGGCAGCCGACGGATGCCCGCCAGCGACCGGCGGGTGGACCAGGTGCGCGCCTCCCTGGGGATGGTGTTTCAGCACTTTCATCTGTGGCCGCACATGACGGCGCTGGCCAACGTCACGACGGCGCTGCGGGTGGTGAAACGGATGCCCCGCACCGAGGCCGAGGCGCAGGGCCGCGCCATGCTGGCCAAGGTTGGTCTCGCGGATCGGGCGGACGCCTACCCGGCTGCTCTGTCGGGCGGCCAGAAACAGAGGGTGGCGATCGCCCGCGCCTTGGCGATGCAGCCGAAAGCCATGCTGTTCGACGAACCCACGTCAGCCTTGGATCCCGAGTTGGTCGGGGAGGTCTTGGCGGTGATGAAGCACCTGGCGGCCGAAGGCATGACCATGGTCGTGGTGACCCACGAAATGGGCTTTGCCGCCCATGTCGCCGACCGCGTCGTCTTCATGGATGCGGGCCGGATCATCGAACAAGGTCCGCCGAGCGAACTCTTCTCCAATCCCAAAAGTGAACGCTTGCAGCAGTTTCTGGCGACTTGGCGCGAACGCTCCCTCTAGCGCGCGCCTTTTTCTTCCCACCCGAAAACACCCACCAGACAGGACACCGATTGCCATGCTTCGGGCTGACATCTGCGATTTGCCGACCACCAACGGCACGCCTTTGGGCACCAACGGTACCCTCAAGAACCCGGTTTCTCCAGACGGAACACCGCAACTCGGGCAGCGGTACACGGTCCCGGCGCGCCAGGGAAGCGCCGTCCGCGTGGCGGCTGGGCAAACCCTGACGGTGATCAACACGCATGGGACCCAGGTGTGCGACTTTTGGGCCTTCAGCGCTGCGAACCTGCATGAGTTCATGTCCTGGGAACACGGGCGCGCCGGCATCAACCGGATTGTTCCGAAAGTGGGCGACGCGCTCTTCAGCAACCGGCGCCGACCGATCCTGACATTCTTGGAAGACACCTCTCCGGGGATCCACGACACCCTCATCGCTGCGTGCGATCTGTTCCGTTACACAGGCCTCGGCTGCACCGAATACCATGACAACTGCGCGGACAACATGCGGATGGCCCTGATGGCGATCGGCCACACGCCCTCCGAGGTTCCCCAACCGCTCAACCTGTGGATGAACATTCCCGTGAGTCCAGACCGGGAGATCGCCTGGTTGCCGCCGGTTTCGGCACCGGGGGACCGGGTCACGTTTCTCGCGGCCATGGATGTGGTTGCGGTGATGTCGGCGTGTCCTCAGGACATCGTTCCGATCAACGGTGCCGAACTGATCCCGAAGGAGGTTCACTTCGAAGTCAACGCCCGGACCTGATCCGCACCGCCGCCAACCCGCCGATCCGGCCCGTTCGGCCGTCACGCCCCCGAGGCCTCAAGGGAAACCGTTGCCATGCAGAAACTCCGGATAAACGGCGACCGGCTCTGGGATAGTCTGCAGGAAAGCGCCACGTTTGGCGGCACAGCGAAAGGGGGCGTGCGGCGGCTGGCCTTGTCGGCCGAGGATAAGGCGGTCCGCGATTGGTTTCGTGTTCAGTGCGAAGCGATCGGCTGTACCGTGACGGTTGACGCGGTGGGTAACCAATTCGCCCTTTACCCGGGGCGGTCCGGGAACCGCGCGCCGATCGCCATGGGCTCGCACTTGGATACCCAGCCGACCGGCGGCAAGTTCGACGGCATTCTGGGTGTGCTTGCGGGCCTCGAGGTTCTGCGCACCGTGCAGGATGCCCGGTTTCAGCCGGACTCACCGCTCGTCGTGGTCAACTGGACCAACGAAGAGGGGGCGCGGTTCCAACCCGGGATGGCCGGCTCCGGCGTCTATGCCGGCAGCCTCCCCTTGGAGACGGTGTCCGACGGCTGTGACGGGGACGGCGTCCGGTTCGGCGACGCCCTCAGCGAGATCGGGTATCGGGGATCGGCCTGTGCGGGTCGGATCGGATTTGGCGCCTATTTCGAACTCCATATCGAACAAGGCCCGTTCCTCGAAGCCGAAAAGGCGACCATAGGCGTTGTGACGGGTGCGCAGGGCTGCCGCTGGTTTGATCTGCGTGTGACGGGCTTCGAAAACCATGCCGGCACGACGCCGATGCATCTGCGCAGAGACGCTCTGGTTGGTGCCGCCAAGGTGAGTCTCGCCGTGCATGCATTGGCGTCGGCGTATCCCGGCAAAGCGGTGGGCACGGTCGGCGCGCTGCGGGTGGCTCCCGGTTCGATCAACGTCATTCCGGGAAATGCGTTCCTTTCGGTGGATTTTCGCTCACCCGACGCGGCAATTCTGGCCGCTCTCGAGGCCGATTTGCGCAAGGAAGCCGAAATCGTGGCCGGCGAGCATGGTTTGGAAATCCGTATGGAACGCTTGAGCAGCCACGCCCCATTGAACTTCGATTCCGCATGTATTGCTGCCGTGCGCCGGTCTGCGGTCGCCCGGGGGTACACGTGTCGGGATATTGTCAGCGGGGCGTTCCATGACGCTGTCAACGTCGCCAAGACCACGCCTGCGGCCATGATCTTCGTCCCGTGCAAGAACGGCGTCAGCCACAATGAAGCTGAGGCGGCAACTTCGGAGCACTGCACCGCCGGCGCAAACGTTCTTCTAGATGCGGTGCTTTGTTCTGTTGAGACGTGAGATGTTCGTCTGGGATCATACCAAATCCGATTGTTTGGTTCCGGTTATCCACGCCTGAGGAAGCTGTTCACCGATCCGTTGGGGCGATCGGCCGGCGCGCTCTGCCGGTTTGCATCGCCGGTGGGGCCGATCGCCCCAACATCGGCGGTTCAGCTTTGCGGCCCCGACCGACCGGCGGTGCTCCGACCAAACGGAACGGTTCAACC
>JANQHG010000080.1 GCA_028277115.1 Azospirillaceae bacterium | reverse complement strand
CGACGGCACGACCGACCCCGACGCCGCGGGCGAGCGGGCGTTCGGCATGACCTCGTGGAGCACCCATTTGACCGGCCCCTATGACCCGCAGGGCCTGCGCGCGCTGTTGGATGCGGTCGCGCACGGCTGTTTCGGCGACGTCGCCCGGGTCAAGGGGATCGCGCGCGCCGGTGCCGGCTGGGTCCGGTTCGACCTGGCCGGCGGCCGCGCCAGCCTGGCCGCCTACGCGCCCGCCAACTGCGACGAGCCGGCCCGGGTCGCGGCGATCGGCCGGACGGTGGACACGGCAGGCTTGAGCGCGGCGTTCGCCGCCTGCGCCGCCGCCCCGGCGGCCGGCGGCGGCTGACCCCGGACCCCCTCGGACCCGAGCCATGACCACGACCGCCACGCCCACCCCCGACGCGACCGCACCGTTCGAAGACGCGCCGTCGCGGATCGGCCCGAACGCGATCATCCGGGTCGCCGAGGCGTTGACCGAAGCGTGCGGCGACCAAGCCTGCGCCGAGGTGTTCGCCGCCGCTGGCCTGTCGCACTATCTCGCCGAGCCGCCGATCGCGATGGTCGACGAGGCCGAGGTGACGGCACTGCAACAGGCGCTGTGGGCCGGCCTCGCGCCTGAGGCCGCCGAACAGGTCGCCTGGACCGCCGGGGTCAAGACGGGGGACTATGTCATGGCCCACCGCATCCCGAAGCCGGCGCAAGCGCTGTTGAAGGTTTTGCCGGCGCCGTTGGCAAGCCGGCTGTTTCTGCCGGCGATCGCGCGCCACGCCTGGACCTTTGCCGGCAGCGGGCAGTTCACCGCGGCCGCCGGCCAGCCGGTCCGGATCACGATCGCCGGCTGCCCGGTCTGCCGCGGCCAACAGGCGACCGCGCCGCGCTGTGCCTATTACGCCGGTACCTTCGAACGGCTGTTCCGGGTGCTGGTGACCGACCGCGCCCGCGCGCGCCAGACCGCCTGCACGGCCGCCGGCGCGCCGGCTTGCAGCTTCGAGATCGCCTGGTAGCGCCGGTCATGGCCACCGACGCGGGCGAGCTGCTGCGCGACCGGGGTCCGCGTGGGCTTGCGGACCGATTGGAGATCCCGACCCTGGCGGACGATGAGACGATGAACCGCCGATCGATCGGGGCCGCCCTGACCGATCGATCCCGGACCCGGCCACGCCGGCGCTGGTCAAGGAACGCCGGGCGATTGTCGGGCGAACCCGACCGGCGCGCGCTCGGAGCGTGAACCCGAAAAGGGGCTTTCGTGCCAAGGGCCAAGCCCCTATGATCGCGCGCCGACCGACACTGATGGAGACGCGCATGCGCGCCGAGATCGAAGCGGCCGCCAACGACATCGCACAGTCGTTGGCGCTGCTGAGGAGGCATCTTTGACTGGGACAATGCCCTCCGCCGCCTCGACGAGTTGAACGCGCTCGCCGAAGACCCGGCGCTTTGGAATGACGCCGGGCGCGCCCAAGAGGTGATGCGCGAACGCACCCGGCTCGAGACCGCGGTCAAGACCTGCGCGTCGCTGCAAGACGACCTCGACGCCCATGTCGAGCTGATCGCGCTCGGCGAGGAAGGCGACGATGCCGAGGTGGTCGCCGACGCCGAGGCGGCGCTGATTGCGCTGCGCGAGCGCGCCGCCAAGCTCGAGCTCGAAAGCCTGTTGTCGGGCGAGGCCGACGCCAACGACTGCTATCTCGAGGTCAACGCCGGCGCCGGCGGCACCGAGGCGCAGGACTGGGCGGAGATGCTGCTGCGCATGTACGTCCGCTGGGCCGAGGCGCACGGCTATAAGGTCGAGTGGCTGGAAGAAAGCGGCGGCGACGAGGCCGGGATCAAGTCGGCGACCGTCCAGATCAAAGGTCACAACGCGTACGGCTGGCTGAAGACCGAGGCCGGGGTCCACCGCCTGGTCCGGATCAGCCCGTTCGACAGCCAGGCCCGCCGCCACACCAGCTTCGCCTCGGTCGCGGTCAGCCCGGTCGTCGACGACCGGATCGAGGTCGAGATCGCCGACAAGGACCTGCGCATCGACACCTATCGGGCAAGCGGCGCCGGCGGCCAGCACGTCAACAAGACCGACAGCGCGATCCGGATCACCCACCAGCCGACCGGCATCGTGGTCCAGTGCCAGCAGGAACGAAGCCAGCACAAGAACCGCGCCAAGGCGTTCGAAATGCTGCGCGCGCGCCTGTACGAACGCGAGTTGAAAAAGCGCGAGGACGCCGCGGCAGCGCTGGAAGCGCAAAAGAGCGACATCGGCTGGGGGCATCAGATCCGCTCCTACGTTCTCCAGCCCTACCAGCTGGTCAAGGACCTGCGCACCGGGGTCGAGTTCACCGACCCGGACGCGGTCCTGAACGGCGACCTCGACCGGTTCCTCGAGGCGGCGCTGGCGGCGCGCCTCAAGGGGCAGGAGGAGGACGCCGACGGGTGAGGCGTGCGAGGGTTTGGGGGCTTCGCCCCCATGTCAGGGGGTTTCACCCCCCGACCAGGGGTTGCCCCCTGGACCCCGCTAAGTCGTCGGGGTCCAGGGGGCAGCGCCCCTGACAACGGCCGCAAGGCCGCGTTTGGCGCCTGAGATGCGAGAGAGCATGCGATGACGATGCCACGCTTTGTTCGCCGGCTGGTGCCGGTGCTCGGCTTGGTCGCGCTGATCGGCGGCTGCCAGGACCAGGCGCCGCCGGCACCGCCGCAGGTCCGTCCGGTCAAGACCATGGTGGTCGGCGAGATCGATCCGTTCGCTCGCCGCTGGTTCCCCGGCCGCGCCAAGGCGACCCAAGAGGTCGACCTGTCGTTCCGGGTCGCCGGCACCCTGGTCGCGTTCCCGGCCCAGGTCGGCGCCGAGATCGCCGCGGGCGACCTGCTCGCCCGGGTCGACCCCGCCGATTTCCAGGTCGAGGTCGATCGCGCCGACGCCGCGGTCGACCGCGCCCGTGCCGCGCTTGAAAACGCCGAACTGGCGCTCGCCCGCACCCGCGAGCTGCGCGCCCGCGGCCATGTTGCGCAGGCCAGGCTCGACGCCGACCAGGCGACCGCCGACCAGGCCCGCGCCGACGTCGCGTCGGCCGCCGCGGCGCTGGAAAAGGCGCGGCTCCAGCTCGGCTACACCGCGCTCACCGCACCGTTCGCCGGCACCGTGGTCGCGACGTACGTCCAGAATTTCGAGGACATCAGCGCCAAGCAGCCGGTGGCGCGCCTGCTCGACACCTCGCGGATCGAGATGGTGGTCGACATCCCCGAGACCATGATCTCCGCCGCCCCGACCGCCTACGACATCAAGGTCGAGTTCGACGCCTTTCCGGAACTCGAAATCCCGGCGACGATCAAGGAGATCGGCACCGAGGCGAACCAGACCACCCGCACCTATCCGGTCACCCTGATCATGGACCAGCCGGCCGACGTCAAGATCCTGCCCGGGATGGCCGGCCGCGCGACCGGCCGGGCGGACGCCGCGCCCGGGATCGACGGGCCGGTGATCCCGGTCTCGGCCGTGTTCGCCGGCACCGCCGACGGCGTCAACGAGGTCTGGGTGGTCTCCGAGCGGCCGCACCGGGTCGCGCGCCGACAGGTCGAGCTCGGGCTTCTGACCGACCAGGGGATCACCGTGCTCCGCGGGCTCGAGGACGGCGAGGTGATCGTGACCGCCGGCGTCGGCCATCTGCGCGACGGCCAGTCGGTCCGGCTGCTCGGCCGGTGAGGGGAGACCAGCGATGACGCTCGCGCGGCTCGCCGTCGAGAAGAGGGCGTTCACTTATTTTGCCTATGTCTTGGTTCTGATCGGGGGGCTTTCGGCCTTCTTCGGCTTGGGTCAGCTCGAGGATCCGGCGTTCACGGTCAAGACCGCGGTGATCGTGACCCCTTACCCGGGCGCCAGCCCGCAAGAGGTCGAACGCGAGGTCACCGACCGGATCGAGCTCGCGCTGCAGGAGATGAAGCAGGTCGATGAGCTCTCGTCGTTCTCGCGCGCCGGCCTGTCCTACATCACGGTCAACATCGACGCCGAATACTGGTCCGACCGGCTGCCGCAGGTCTGGGACGAGATGCGGCGCAAGATCCGCGACATCGAAAACGATCTGCCGCCCGGGGCCGGCCGACCGTCGATCGCCGACGATTATGGCGACGTCTACGGCCTGTTGCTCGCGATCACCGGCGACGGCTTCAGCTATGCCGAGCTCGAGCATTATGCCGAGACCGTGCAGCGCGAGCTCAGTCTGGTAGACGGCGTCGCCCGGGTCGATCTGTGGGGCGTGCAGCCGCGGGCGATCTACCTCGACGTCTCCCAGGCGCAGCTGACCGAGTCCGGGATCTCGTCCGGGACCATGATCGACACCCTGCGCACCCAAAACGCGGTGGTCGATGCCGGCAGCCTCGAGCTCGACGACCGCCGCCTGCGGATCGCGCCGAGCGGCAGCTTCGAAAGCCCGGCCGACATCGGCAATCTGACCCTCCACGGCGGTGCCGCGGACAGCGACCAGTCGGGCCTGATCCGGATCCGCGACGTCGCCGAGGTGCGCGAGGGATACATCGAGCCGCCGTCGCGGCTGATGCGGTTCGACGGCCGGCCGGCGCTCGGCATCGCGATCACCAACGTGGACGGCGTCAATGTCGTCGACCTGGGCGCGCGGGTCGATGGTCGGCTGGCCGAGCTGATCCAAGACCTGCCGATCGGCATCGCGCTCGATCGGCTGCACTGGCAGTCCGACGTGGTCGATGAGGCGGTCTCAGGCTTTTTGATCAGTTTCGCCGAGGCGGTGGTGATCGTGCTCGTGGTGCTCGCCCTGTTCATGGGCTGGCGCATGGGCCTGATCATCGGGATCGCCTTGGTCGCGACCATCCTTGCGACCTTCATCTTGATGCAGCTGCTCGGGATCGATTTGCAGCGGATGTCGCTCGGCGCGTTGGTGATCGCGCTCGGTATGATGGTCGACAACGCGATCGTGGTCGCCGACGGCTATCTGGTCCGGCTGCAAAAAGGCATGGACCGCGTCGAGGCGGCGGTCGAGGCGGCGTCGGCGCCGTCGTGGCCGCTGCTCGGCGCGACCATCGTCGCCGTGATGGCGTTCTTCCCGATCTTCGCCTCGACCGAGAGCGTCGGCGAGTACTGCGAGTCGCTGTTCACCGTGGTCGCGATCTCGCTGCTGGCGAGCTGGGTGATCTCGATCACCCTGACCCCGCTCCAGTGCATCGACTGGCTGCCGACCGCGCCGGCGGGCGCCGGCGGCCACCAGGGCGGCTTTTTCCGCGTCTACCGCCGCGGCTTGGCCGCCGCGATCCGCTTTCGCCTGTTGACCGTGATCTGCCTGGTCGCGCTGCTCGCGGCGGCGGTCGGCGGCTTCGGCCAGGTCAAGCAGCTGTTCTTCCCCGACTCGTCGATGCCCAAGTTCATGATCGACGTCTGGCTGCCCGAGGGCACCCGGATCGAGACCGCGTCGGACAATGTCCGGGCGCTCGAACAACAGCTGATCAAAGACGACCGGGTCACCGCGGTCGCGGCGTTCGTCGGCAGCGGCCCACCGCGCTTTTACCTGCCGGTCGACCCCGAGAAACCCTATGCGTCCTTTGTCCAACTGATCGTCAACGTCACCGATTTCCGTACCGTACCGGCGCTGATCGACGAGGTCGCGGCGTGGTCGGCCGACGCGATGCCGACCTCGCTGGTGGTCGGCCGCCCCTACGGCGTCGGCCCCAGCGACACCTGGAAGTTCGAGCTCCGGATCAGCGGCCCGTCGGACGCCGACCCCTTGGTCCTGCGCCGCGTGGCGGGCGAGGTCCAGGCGATCCTGGAGGCCGAACCGCTGGCGGCCTATTCGCGGACCGACTGGCGCGAACGGGTTCTGGTGGTCCGGCCCCGGTTCAGCCAGGACCGCGGCCGCTGGGCGTCGGTGACCCGCGAGGATTTGGGCGCCGCGACCAAACGCACCTTCGACGGCGTCCAGGTCGGCTTGTACC
Organism: Azospirillaceae bacterium; assembly: GCA_028277115.1. Classification (GTDB taxonomy): domain Bacteria; phylum Pseudomonadota; class Alphaproteobacteria; order Azospirillales; family Azospirillaceae; genus JANQHG01. The sequence continues at coordinate 46,980 of JANQHG010000080.1, read as the reverse complement.
GCGAACAGGACGACCTGATCCCGATCATCCTGCGCAACGCCGAGACCGAGCGTTCGAGCGTCGGCAACTTCGACGTGATCCAGATCCGCCCGAGCGGCTCGACCGTGACGGTGCCGTTGTCCCAGGTGGTGACCGAGGTCGATACGATCTGGGAGGACCCGCTGATCTGGCGCTTCGACCGCCGTCGCACGATCACGGTCCAGAGCAACCCGGTCCGCGGCGTCACCTTCCCGACCATGCGCGCCGCGGTCCTACCGGACATCGACGCGCTCGAACTGCCGCCCGGCTACCGCGTCGATTGGGGCGGCGAGTACGAGGGCACGGTGGACGCCCAGGCCTCGCTGATCCCGGGGGTGATCCCGGCGCTCGGCCTGATGGCGGTGATCATCGTCGCGCTGTTCAACGCCTTCCGCCCGCCCTTGGTGATCGCGCTGACGATCCCGTTTGCCTTGATCGGCATCACCGCGGGCCTGCTCGGCACCGGCACACCGTTCGGCTTTATGGCGTTGCTCGGCGCGATGAGCCTGGTCGGCATGATGATCAAGAACGCGATCGTGCTGCTCGACGAGATCAACGCCAACCTCGCGCTCGGCCTCACCCGCTACGACGCGGTGATCGAGGCGGCGGTGTCGCGCCTGCGGCCGGTCGCGCTCGCGGCGGCGACCACGGTGTTGGGCGTGATCCCGCTGTTGCAGGACGTGTTCTGGGTCGGCATGGCGGCGACGATCATGGCGGGTCTGGCGTTCGGCACGGTCTTGACCATGATCGCGGTGCCGGTGTTCTACGCGGGGCTTTACCGCGTGCGCCGCCCGCCGTCCGGGCCGGACGGCGCGGACGCACCGGCGGCGGCGTTGGCGGCGTGAGGGGCGACTGACCAACCGGGCGGGTTCGGGTCCAAGGGGGCCGAACCCGTCCAGCAGCCTGTGGGCGCCAAATCCTTCATACCATTTGGCAGCCCGTTCATCCGCTTCCTCATGCGAAATCCGGTTGAACCGTTCCGTTTGGTCGGAGCACCGCCGGTCGGTCGGGGCTTGGGGCCGCACCCTGGTCGATCGGGAGCGCCCTGTCCCGGGCCGGCGCCCCGACAGCGACGGTGCCGCAAAGCTGAACCGCCGATGTCGGGGCGATCGGCCCCCACCGGCGATGCATACAGGCAGACCGTGCCGGCCGATCGTCCCAACCTACAGGATCGGTGAACAGCTTGCTCAGGCGTGGATAACCGGAACCAAACAGTCGGCTTTGGTATCACGCCACGGTGGCGCCGTCATCGCTGGCCGTCATCGCTGATTGTCCGTGTCGGGGATCGCTGCAGCGGCCCGGAGCAGGCGGTCGTTCGGCGCCGGCGGGTTTGCCAACAGCTCAAGCACGCTCGCTCAGGTCCAGCCGCTCCACCCGTTCGACGACCGCACGGGCGGCGGGCAATGCCGAGCGCAGAACCAACCCGGTCACCTCAGTATGCTCCAGGGCCGCAGCCCGCGCCAGCAGGGCGTCGGCTGGATCGATGCGGCGTTCGATCCACCCCATTGGGGAGCGCGGGTTGGCTCGGGAACGGCCACCGTCCACCCAGGGGCATAAGACCAACGAATGCCCCTTCAGATTTCCGACATCGTCATCGGCCCATGACCGGGTCAGGGTCTGCACCACCGAAAACGGGGCGCCCGGCGGACGGCGACATCGCCGTCACCCAAGGTGTCCGTGCCGGGACCCCCACGTCGATTTGGGAGCAGCCCCCATGACCAGCCCCAGATACGCCGCCGTCGGCCCGGTGCCGGTGACCGTGCTCTCGGACAACACCGCCCACTTGGCCCTTCCGCTCCTGTTCGTCGCCCTTTACGGTTCGGGGTTCGTCGGCGCGAAGCTCGGCCTGCCCTATGCCCCGCCCCTGACCTTTCTCAGCCTTCGGTTCGCCATCGCGGCCGCGGTGGTCGGCTTGATCGCGGTCGCCGTTCGGGCACCCTGGCCGCGCAAGTGGGGTGAGACCGCGCATATCCTGGTCGCCGGCGCGTTGACCGTCGGACTGTTTTCGATCGGGACGTTCGTTGCGATCGACCTTGGCCTCTCCCCAGCCTTGTCGGCCCTGGTGATCGCTCTCCAGCCGATCCTGGTTGCGATCGGCGCGCGAAATCTGCTTGGAGACGCCCTGGTGCCCAGGCAGTGGCTTGGTCTCGGCTTGGGGTTCCTGGGTGTCGGGTTCGTGGTCAGCCAGAGGCTTGTGCTCACCACGGACACGATGGTCGGCTTGGCCTTCGCCGTTCTCAGCCTGGTCGGGCTCAGTCTTGGCAATCTGTACCAGAAACGGTTCTGCGCTGAGATGAATGTCTTTTCGGGAGGCGCGCTCCAGTCGCTGGCCGCATTCGGTCTCTGCCTGCCCGGTTCTCTGCTCTTTGAGGATCGGCAGGTGACGTGGACCGGGGAGTTCGCGATCGCCCTCGCCTACATGTCGATCGGGGTTTCCGTGGGCGCGCTCAGCTTGCTGTTCGTGATGATTCGTCGCGGCGAGGTAAGCAGGGTTGCCAGTGTATTCTATTTCGTTCCGGTCTCCGCGGCGATCGTTTCTGCAATCCTGTTCGGCCAGGACATGGATACCGTTGTTTTCATTGGGATCGCGACGACCGCCCTCGGCGTGGTCCTGGTGAACCATCAGCCACGGCGAGGTCGCTGATCTCCGTGGTCGGCTTGGTTGCAGGCGGTGCCGGTCCGATTGCCGGGTGGGGGATTCCATGAAAACCTACATCCCACCTCTCAATGCGCTGCGCGTGTTCGACATGGTCGCCCGGACCGGCACCGTCGTCGCCGCTGCGGAACGCCTGTCGGTGTCGGCACCGGCGATCAGCCAGCAGGTTCGCGCGCTTGAGAAGTGGCTTGGGATCGCGCTGTTCGACCGCTCCGGCCAGCGTCTCACGCTGACCGACCGCGGGGCCGCCTATTTCGAGGCGATCTCCATGGCGATGGGGCTGATCGCCGATGCCACCGGGCGGCTGGTCGCCCATGATACCGAAGGCATTCTTCGGGTTTCGATCATGCCCTCGTTTGCCCAGCTGTGGCTGTTGCCTCGCCTCGGCGCCTTCATGAACCAGCATCCCGAAGTGACGGTCGACCTGGTGACCACGACCACCCTGGTCGATTTCGGGCGGGACGACATCGACCTGGCCGTGCGCTATGGCCTCGGCAGCTATCCTGGCTTGGTGGTGGAAAAACTGCTGCCCGAGGCGGTGGTTCCGGTCTGCCATCCGCGTCTGTTGGCCGAGCATGGTCTGGATCGGACCGGCGGCCTCACCGCGGCGGATCTGCAAAGGCTGCCGACGATCGACGACGCGGGTGGTCTAAAGGGGGTCAAGCGGGACCTCGCCACTTGGCTGGTTGACCAGGGTGTGGCCCGTCCGGTGGTCAAGGGGACGCTGTTGTTCTCCGACAGCTGCCCGGCGGTCGAGGTGGCACGGCTCGGCAGAGGTCTGCTGCTGGGTCGCCTGTCGTTGGTGCGCGATCTCCTGGACACCGGTGAGTTGGTCGCCCCGGTCGAGCGATGGCTGGTCGAGCCGACCTCCTATTACATCGTGTCGTCCGGGCTGCGCCCCCCGAGACCCCGCGCCCGGATGTTTCGGGATTGGCTGAAACGAGCGGCGCGAGATTGGCTGCAGGATCCCCGCTGCCGTTCGGTTTTTCCGAAAGAGGCGATGCCTGCCCGCGGTGAGGCGGAAGAGGCACAGGAGCTCGGCGGTGTCGAATAGAACAGTGATGAAAAATTGGATCATTCCAAACTGATTGTCGATCATTTTTCAAGTTGCGTCAAGCGAAACCGAGTGTCAAATTTGGCAATAGCAGCAAAAGGAGCATGAAATGAGAAATACACCCCCGATCGGCAGTGTGCACGTTTTGACCTTTGTGGTCACCCAGAACAAGACCGTACCTCACCTCTATCCAGAATCTCAGGAATTTACTATAATGCCGTCGGTTTTCGCGACAGGTTACCTGGTCGGGCTTTTTGAGTGGGCGTGTATCGAGCATCTGTCGCCTTACCTTGACGACGGGGAAAGCAGCCTCGGAACTCACATCGACGTCAGCCATGAGGCGGCGACCCCGCCGGGATTTCGGGTCAAGGTGACCGTGACCTGTGTCGAGGTGAATGGCCGACGGATCACCTGGGACGTCGTCGGGCACGACGGTCATGACGTTATTGGCCGCGGTCGCATTACCCGAACGGTGATTTCCCTGGCGAGGTTTGCGAGTAAGATGGCTGAGAAACGAGCGCGGAATTCTGAGACTGGTATCGGCGGTGCCGAGCCGGCGACACTTGCCGGCAACCAGGCGTAGTCATTGGTCGGTTCCTCACCGGCGTTCGGCCGACCCGCCCTGGACGCGCCCTGGACGCGCCCTGGATTGAGACTGCGTGGCAGTCCCGCCGCAACGCCTATCTCGGTAACCTATCGATTCTGGACAAGATCTTCTGCGCGGCCATCGTCCCCCGCCTCAAGGGCGGGGGACGGAATTTTTACCGCTCCACCCGTTGGTTTCTCGTGGGTCGGGGTGCCATGATTGGGCGTTTCGCCCGGTGGTGTGGCGCCGCGCCGCGCGCCCACGAAGGGCGTGCACGCGTCAAACCGTGCAGGCCGTGGGTGCGGCAGATGCAGGTTTTTTCCGTATTGACTGCCTTTGCGGTTTAGATTGCATATCTATGTACAGTAATTGTTATACTTCATCAGGTCAACTATTTAGACTTGAGACGACCCCCATGATCCACTCGCGAAGATCGAGGTCGCGGCGTGAGGTCAGGGAGACATAGGTGAGGATGCAGTTCTCCCGTTCCCGGATCATCGCCCCCGGATAGGGCAGATACGAGAGGTCCGCGCGGCCGAACGCCGGTGAGGCGGCGCCGACCTGATAGTCGCTGCGGATGCTGATATCCACCAGCTTCAACGGTGCGCCCCCGGCCTCGTCCGCGATCTCCAGCGGAATGCCGGCCAGTCGCAGGAACGCCGCCTTGTCGGCGGCGGCCCGGAACCCGTCGATGAACTGCGCGCTCAGGGCTTGGACGTCTTCGGCCGTCTTCGCGTCGCTGATATGGGAGTGCAGGTGATGCGGCGGCCCCGCGGTTCGATTGTGGCCGATCGACGGCGCCGGCGCCGGGCCAGGGCCAGACCCGGCTCGATCTGTTGGCGCGTTCGGACCGCCGTGGGTGTGGGGCATCGCGGTCTCCTTCACCCTCAGCGATTGGCGTCGACGGGCCCGGACGCCGACCGGGTGGTCCAGCGCGCGCCGTCGGCGGCCGGGTCATAGTCGCCCTTGGCGATCTCGACCGGCCGGTTGATGTGGCGTTTGTGCGCGCCGAGCTTGCCCGACGCCACCAGAGACCCAAGGCAATCGACGATCACCCGGGTCGCCATCAAGGCGGTGATGTCCGAGGTGTCGTAGGGCGGCGAGACCTCGACCACCTCGAGGCCGCAGATGCCCTCGGCCGCCACCGCCGAGACCAGGCGCAGCGCCTCGCGCGGCAGGAACCCGCCCGGTTCCGGCCAGCCGGTGCCGGGCACGAAGCCGCAGTCGATGCTGTCGATGTCGAACGAGACATAGACCATGTCGGCGCCGTCCCAGGCCCGCTCCAGCGCGAGCTCGGCCGTCTTGTCGACGCCGAGGCGTTCCATATCGGCCATGGTGATGATGTTGGTCTCGCGCTCGCGCGCGACCTTGACCGCCGCGCGCGGCACCTGCCAGCCGCCGATCCCGACCTGGACCAGGTTTTTCGCCGGCACATTGGGCAGGTTGGTGGCGTGGAACCAGGGCGTCGTGTGCATGCGTTCGTCCAGGTCCCTTTCCTGGATGTCGGCGTGCCGGTCGAAGTGGATGATCCCGATCGTCTTCGACGTGCACGACGCAAGCCCGCGCACCGTCGCAAACCCGATCGAATGGTCGCCGCCCAGGACGATCGGCAGCGAGCCGGACGAAAACACATGGGCGCAGGCGCGCGAGATCTGGTCGAACGTCTTTTCGATGTTCGCCGGGATGGTGAAGATGTCGCCGGCGTCGCACAGGCTCATCTGTTCGCGCAGATCCACTCCCAACTCATAGTTGTAGGGGGTGTAGAGCGCCGAGATCTTACGAATGCCCTGGGGCCCGAACCGGGTGCCGGGCCGATAGGTGGTACCGCCGTCGAACGGCGCGCCCAGCACGGTGGCGTCATAACGGCCGACCGTCGCCGCATCCTCGGCATAGGGCGCCTTCAAGAAGGTGTTGATCCCGGCGTAGTGCGGCAGCTCGCCCCGGGCGAAGGTCGGGATGGTTCGGTCCTCGAGGCTGTCGCTGCCGGTCAGACCCATGCGAACGGCCCAACGCTGCTCGCGCTGCCATTCCCGGTCGGGCAGGTTGGCTTCGGCGCGCGCTGCGGTCCAGCCTTGAAGCTTAGAGAGATCCGGGTGGTGGTGACGCCGTTCGGTCCGGCAGGTCCGCGTCGGGAAGGGCCACGTCGCAAACGGCCACGTCGCAAACGGCCACGTCGCAAACGGATTGTGCGCGTGCCGCCGGTGGTCCATAGGAAATGGCATCCCGTGTCTCCCGGGTTTTTCGGTCGAGTTTCAAGTCGTAGGTGATGGTCGCGCCAAAGGCGTCCGGGAACTGGGGGTCCCAGCGCAGCTTGTCGAACACCAGCACGCGGGTTGCCAGCTTGAACGCCTCGGTGAGATCGTGGCTGACCATGAAGATGGTCATGCCGGTCTCGCGCCACAGGTCCAACAGGAACGCGTGCATCGATGCGCGGGTGCCCGGGTCGAGGGCGGAACGGCTCGTCGAGCAACAGCACCCGCGGCCGTTTGGCCAACGCCTGGGCGATCGCCAGGCGCTGCTGCATGCCGCCGGACAGCTGGCTCGGCCAGGCGTCGGCGACGTGGCCGAGGCCGATCCGTGCCAAGACGGCGTCCGCCTCGGCACGCAGCCGGCGCCGCCGCGGGCCGCACACCCGTCCGGTCAGCGGGGCTGCGCCAAACTCGGTCGCGATCATCAGGTTCTGCCGTACGGTCAGGTGCGGGAACACCGAATAGCGCTGGAACACCACGCCACGTTCCGGCCCGGGCTGGCGCGCCGGCGGCGCGTCGCCGACCCGGATTTCGCCCCTGGTCGGCAGCTCCTGGGCCAGCAACAGCCGCAGGAAGGTAGACTTGCCGCAGCCCGACGCGCCGACGATCGCACAAAAGCTGCCGTCGTCGACCTCGAGGTTGATCCGCTCCAGGATCGGCGTGTCGCCGTAATCCTTGAACAGCTTGGTTACCGTGACCGCGCTCACAGGCTGTCTCCGCTGCGATGCGCCCAGTCGAACGCGTGGCGCGACATCAGGCGTAATGCCCAGTCGAACAAAAACGCCAACACGGTGATCCAAAAGACATACGGCAGAATCACATCCATCGCCAAGTAACGCCGGACCAGGAAGATCCGATAGCCGAGCCCCGCTTGGGCGGCGATCGCCTCCGACGCGATCAGAAACAGCCACGCCGGCCCAAGGGCGAGGCGGACCGACTGGATCAGGCGCGGGAACACTTGGGGCACCGCGATGCGGGTGATGATCTGCCAGGACGACGCGCCCAGCGTCTGGGCCTTGACGATCTGTTCGTGCGGGATTTCCAGGGTCCGCTGGGACAAGTCCCGGATCAGGAACGGCGTGATTCCGAACAGGATCAGCATGATCTTCGAGGTCTCGCCGAGACCGAAGGCGATGAACAGGATCGGCAGCATCGCCATCGGCGGGATCAGCGACACCACCGCGGTAAACGAGGCGAACAGCGCGCGCACCGCGGGGAACAGGCCGATTGCGACCCCGAACACGAGCCCGATCAGGGCCGCGAGGCCGACGCCGATCGAGAGCCGCTGCAAGCTGGCGGCGGTGTCGGCCCACAAGAGGATTTCGCCCGTGCGCCGGCTCGGTTCGGTGGCGAGCGCGACCGACCGTTCGACCAGTCGCGTCGGCGCCGGCAGCAGCTTGTCGTTGGGATTGTCGGCGCGCCGTGCGTCCGAGGCGACGACATAAACCAAAACGATCGCCACGAACGGCAGGATCGCGAGACAGGCGGCCAAGCCTCGGCCGGGTCGATAGTTGAGCGCGCGCATCGGAGCCCCACGGCACGAGTGCGGCCTGTCGGCCGTACGGGGGACGCTGCCCCTCGACCCCCGCCAGGGGGGACCCCCGGTGAGGATGTCGGGGGGCAACGCCCCCTGACCTCAGGGGCGCCAAGCCCCCCCAAAACCCTCGGCAACGGTCGTCACGTTCCGGCTAGAGCGCACTGTCCGCAGCCATCTCCATGAAGGCCAAATCGAACCGGAACATGACGTTGGAGGGATCGCCAAGGATGAACCCGTCCGGGAAGGCGATGCCGATATCGTCGACCGATTGGGCTCCTATGCCCAGGATGCCGTGGTGAAAAAGAAAATTACGCACGAAATCCATGGTCTGGATCAGCTTTTCGTCACGGCTGAACGCGACCGCCTCGGCCGGCTCAAAGAACATTTGGGTGGTGGCGAGCTGCGCGTCGTAGCCGGCGAGATCGGTTCCCGACGCTTCGGCCATGGCGGTGCGCGCGGCGATGCCGTCGGGGCTGTCGGTGCTCATCAGGCTCATCATCTCGTACCAGGCACCGACCAGCGCCTTGCCGAACGCCGGGTTGTCGGCGAGGGTCTGGGTGTTGACCACCATGAGGTCGATGATCTCGCCCGCGATGTCGCTGCTGTCGAAGATTTTGGTGACGCCCGGGGTCTCGAGAATGGTCGAGACCAGGGGGTTCCAGGTGACCGCGGCGACCACGTCGGGGGTGGCGAAGGCAGCGACCATGTCGGCGTCCGAGGTGTTGATCACGGTGAGATCGGCCTCGGACATGCCGGCCTGGTCGAGGCCGCGGGCGAGCAGGTAATGGGACACCGACAGCACGACCAGGTTGACCGGCTGGCCGCGCAACGCCTCGAACCCGCCGTCGCCCTTGATCAGGACGGCGTCATTGCCGTTGGAGAAATCGCCGATGATCAGCGCGGTGCTGTCGACGCCGCCGCCGGCCGGGATCGCCAGGGTGTCCATAGTGGTCGCCGACACACCGTCGAACGCACCGGCGGTGTATTGGTTGATCGATTCGATGTAATCGTTGATCTGGACGATCTCGACATCGATCCCGTACTTGCTCGCCCATTTGTCCATGATCCCTGAGGTTCCGATATAGCCCCAGGGCATCCAGCCGACATAGATCGACCAAGCGACGCGGAAGCTGGTCCGGGTCTCGGCCGCGGCCGGCGCCGAGCCACCGGCGATGAGCGCGGCCATCGCGGCGGCAGCAAGCAAGAGACAGGTTCGGCGCATCTTCGATCTCCTTGACACTCCGGCGATCGGCTTTGCGTTGCGCGCCGTGGAGATCGGATACCCGGGGGGTCTCCCGACGACGCGCGCCGTCGCGACAAAGACCTCCCGGGATTTTGGCCCGCCGTGTGTCCCGGCGAATTGGCGCCGGGATGGCATCTCTCGGACCAGGCACCGCGCGACCGCGGCCGGAACCCTAGACACCTGTTGGCCGATGCTTCCGCAAAGCCCGTGCCAAGGAGATCGGCGCCGATTTGGCGGTCGACGCGGCCAGGTCATGGGGTGGCGTGCCCGTTTTCGGGTCGTCATGCCCACGGACTGTGCGTCCTGTATCCAGGGGGCGGTCGGCCCGCGGGTGTCCGGCCGGGTGATCCCGACCGCCTGTCAACCGATGGGGGGGACTTTGAGACAGTATCCATCCATGCTCGGCGCCCCCCGCGCGTCGCGGCGCGGTTCGACGACGGTGGGAAACGGTGTCGTCGCCGCCGGCCCGTCATCCCAATGGCCGGCATCGAACCGTGAGTGCCGCCTGATCCGTGTCGCGACGCTGGGTTGAGGGGATTGGACCGCGAAACACGGCCGATCCGCCGCCCCTCGTTTTCAAGACCTGCACCCGCCGATCGATCGGGCGCGCGGGCACCCTCGGGCAAGCGCCGTGCCCGGTCAATACTCCGCCAAAATCTCCTCGAACACCGCGACCAGCCGGGCCTGGTCGTCGGCGCGGTGGTAGCGCATCACCTGCTCGTCGCGCAGGCGGCGCAGCTCCGGGATGTCGGTCGAAAACGCGACCGTGTGCACCGTCACCGGCGAGCCGCGGTGGAGCCGGCGGATCTCGGTGTCCGGCTCGAAGCCGTCGTTCGGGCGGCCGTCGGTCACCACGATCAGGTCATAATAGCCGTAGCGGCGCTGGCGCAGGAACTGCGCGTGCAGCGCCCGCGCCGCGGTCGCGACCGCGACCGAGGTCGGGGTGCCGCCCATCGCCTGGAGCGCGTCGATCGCCGACAACAGCTCCAGGCGGTTGCCGGTGCCGAGCGGCACCAACAGGCGGGTCTGGGCCGCGCGGTTGGGCAGGCGCTCGCCGCGCCAGCGGTGGAGACCAAACGCGACCAGCGCAAGGTTGGTCGCCGGCGGCGCGTTGCGCACCAGGTGGCGGACCGCCGCCTTGGCCTCGGCGATCCGCCAGCCCGCCATGCTGCCGCTGACGTCGAGCGCGATCACCACGTTCGCGCGGTGCAGGTTGGTCAGCGGCACGTCGGGGTCCGCCGCCGACGTCGCCGCGGCCGAGGTGGCGCCGGCGGTCGCCTGGCGCGCGGTCCAGTCGAACACGGTCTGGCCGGTCTCGGTCGCGGCGAACGGTCCGACCAGCGGGCACAAGTCCTCCTCGGTCGGCACCAGGTCTGCGGGTATCGCGAGCGGCGGCGATGGGGCGGTGTCGCAGGCATCCGGGGGCGACGCCCGGGCGACCTGGCGGACGCCCGGGGCGGCGGGGTCGGTCGAGGGCAGGGGGGTGATCGTCTGGTTCGCGGCCGCACCGGGCGGCGGTGGGCCGGCGGCGTCGCCGCCCTCGTCCTCGGTGCCGTAGAAGCCGATCGCCGCCGCGATCATCAACACCGCCGCAATCGTGAGGAGGTCGGGCATCACGGGAGCTCCCTCGGCACCGTCGATCGCGTCGTCATGCGCGCCGGACCGGATCAGTCGAAGAACGCGTCCTCGAACATCTCCTCGGAAATCTGGTCGGCCTCGTCGTCCGAGAGTTCGACCTTGCCGACCGGCTCGATCACCACATCGACCCGCTTGTTCTGGCGGCGGCCCGGCTCGCTCGGCAGAGCGGCGTCCCACACCATCACCCGCGCCTGCGCGCCCGGGCGGCGGTAGGCGTACCAGCGGTTGCCCTCCGACGGCTCCGCCATGCCCTTGCCGATCGTCACGATCTGGTCGAAGGCGATGTCCAGGCCGCGCGCCCGGGCGCGGTCGCGCATCGCCTCCAGCACGCCCTCGACCCGGCGCAACGACATCGAGCGGCCCGAGCTCAAGGTGCGCTTCCACACCGTCTCGGGCTGGCGGTACCGCCGGGAATAGCGTTCGAGCAGGTACTTGGTCGGGTCGACATGGCCGACCAGGCTGAACACCGAATCGGGGGCGGCGACCAACAGGTCGAGCGCGCGGTCGATGTAGGGACGGTAGGCCGGCGCGCCAAAGTCGGTGACCTCGCTGTTCGACGGGAAATGGATCGAAAAGCGCAGGAGCGGCTCGCGGCCGAGCGCGCCGGCCTCGAACATGCTGCGCACCCGCGCCTGCATCACGCCCGACGCCATCGGTGCCTGGGGGGCGGCGCCGAACCGTTCCTTCAAGCCCGCGCGCATCGCCTGCCAGTCGGCGTCGTCGAACGGATAGGGCGTAACCGCACCGCCGTCGCCGTCGAGCGCGCCCAGCGCCGCCAGCACCGCGACCAGCCGGGCATGGCTCTTGGCAAAGCCGTGCGGGTCGTCCGGGTCGGTCAGATAGCGCTTGGTGCCGGTCCAGCGCAGCGGCGTCGTGCCCTGCCAAAGCGTTTGCACCGCGTCCGCCCGGGTCGGGTCCTGCAGCAAGATGTCGGGCAGCGCCTCGGGCAACGTGCGCTGCCAGTCGCCGCGCATCTCCTGGTCGATCGTTTCCTGCGCGCGCAACAGGGCATGGGCCAAGCCGCGGATCTCGGCGCGGTGGGCGGCGCCATAGTCGGCGCGCACCGCGAGCAGGGTCACCACCGACTGCGACAGCTCGCGCGTTGTCACCAACACCCGGGCGCCGGCGACGCTGCCCGGCTCCCGGCCGTCGCCGACCCGGCGGTCGATCGGCTGGTTGGCGTTGCCGCGGCCCGCAACCAGGCCCGCCGCCTCGGACAGCGGCACCAGGGCCGCCGAGACCTCGCCGGCGCGCAACGCCGCCGCCGGTCCCGACAGCTCGATGAACCGCCGTGCGGTGTCTGGGGACCAAGCCAGTCGGACACCGTCGATCGTGGTGGTCCGGCCGGCGCGGCGCACCGCGCGGGTGTCCTTGCCGGCAAAGCTCAAGAGATCGAGCAACAGCTTCAGGTGGCGGCCATGGGCGGTCAGCGCGACCTCGCGCAGCGCGCCGAGCCCGCCGACCGCGCCCGAGACCACCAGCGCATCGGCGCCGGTCGAGCGCGCCAGCGGGTAGACCACCGCGAGGCCGACCCCGGCCGCGGCCAGGCGGTCGGACGCCGCGACCAGCTGGCCGAGCGTGCCCTGGACGAAATTGCTGCGCCCGGCGATCACGTCGGCGATCTGGCGGTCGAAGGTGACCGGTGACAGCACCAGGCGCACCCCCGCCTCGGCGATCGGGCTGCCGAGGTCGGTGGTGTTGGCAAGCCCGTTGGCCGCGATCACCGCAATCGCGCCGCCGTCGATGACAAGCGGCATAGGTTGGGTTCGGCCGGACAGATAGGGGCCGGGCCGGACCCGGCCGGCGAGGTCGAACGGCGCCAGCGGCTGGTCGCGCGCCACCGCGGCGACCGGGACGAGCCCGGCCGACAGGATTGCCAGCGTCAGGGCGAGCGTGAGGGTCGCCCGCAGGTCGACCCGACCGAGACACCGCCGCCCGGTTGCGACGGTTTGGGGGCTTAAGCCCCCATCGTCAGGGGGTGTTACCCCCCGACACCCCCCACCAGGGGGTGCCCCCTGGACCCCATGAGGGGGGGGCAAGGGGGGTGCCCCCCCTTGCGGGGGTCGAGGGGGCAGCGCCCCCCGCACGGCCGGCAGGCCGAACACCGGCGCCGACAGGCGCCGGAGGCGAGCGGGGCATCGCCGCATCCGCGGTCTCTCCTTGCTCACAGCCGGGTCCATCGGCGCACCAGGTCGGGGTGGCGGCGCAGGAATCGGCGCGCCGCGGTGCCAGGCCGGGCGCCGTCGTGGATGTCCGCCATCAGCCCCTGTAACAGCTCGACGTCCCAGCGGAACCGGTCGAGCACCCGGTGGAGCGCCGGCTGGTCGGTCGCCAGCGTGCGCCGCACGATCGTCGAGATCACCTCGTCGCCGCCATAGACCTCGAGCGGGTCGTCGAGATAGCGCAACCGCCAGACGCCGAACTTCCAATGCGGCGTCCAGCCGGTCACCACGATCGGCCGCCGCGCCGCGATCGCGTCGCCCAACGCCGCCGCCATCGCGTCGCCGCTGCCTTCGACCAGGGTCAGGTCGGGCAGGGCATAATCCTTCAAGACCTTGGCGGTCTTGGCCATCAGGCCCGATTCCGGGTCGATCCCGACGATCCGGTTTTCGACCTGGTCGCCGCCGCGGCGCAGGTCGTCGATCGCGCGCAGCGATACATAGTCCGGGACCACCAGGCCGATCCGGGCGCCGCCCGGGATGTGGGGGCCCAGATTCTCGACCGCGTCGCGGTGGCGGTCGATGTAGCGGCCGTGGGTCACCGGCAGCCAGCCGCACAGATGGCCGTCGGCCTCGCCGTCGGCGACCTGGCGCCACATCTCGCCCGCCGAGGCCTCGGTCAGCCGCACGGTGCGGCCGAGCGCGTCCTCAAGCAATGTCTGCATCACGGCGCTGGTCGCAACGCAGTCGTCCCAGGCGACATAGGCCAGCCGCACGGTTGCCTGGGCCGCGGCCGGCCGCGGCGCCGCCACGGCAAGCGCGGCCACCGCAGCCAACGCCAGCCCCAGGGCCCGAGCGGTCCGCCGGGGCGATCGGAAGTCGGGTCGGTTCATCGCGCGACCTTGTCTGTCTCTCGCCACCGCTTTGCTGCTTGAGCACGGTCGCTTCGCCCGGCGGGTGGGTCCGCCGGGCCTTCGGAGTCAATCGAGCGGCTTGCGCTCAGGGCGCGCCGCGTGTTGGATCAGGACCTTGCGCTCCGGCGGGCGCGGCGGCGCCGGCTTGTATTGATGCAACGGGGTCGGGTGGAACGGCCACAGCTTCTGACGATACCACCAGTCGCCCAGCAACGCCCCGCCGATCATCCCGACAAAGCCGAGCGGCCCGCCCGGATAGACAATCTCGATCAAAAGATTGCCGATCGCAATGCCGGTCGCGACCGACAATAGCCGTTTTAAATCCATATGGGTCAGATGCTCGAGATGCCCGGCCTCGGTGATAATCGCAAAGCCGGCCGAGGCCGGGACCACCGGCCGGGCCGCCGGCGCCGGTATCGCTGCGAGCGGGCGGCCGAGCGGCACGCCGGCACGCGCCGGCCCCGGCGCGGTGATCAGCGCGCCGAGCGCGATCAGGGCAACCACCGCGATGCGGCCGGTCCGCGCGTGCCGCCGCGGTGCAGGCGTGAACTGAAGCGGGGCGTGGGCCATCGCAGGCCTCCCGTCGGAGAGGGGTGCGGTCGCGGGCGGTCGGCCGTGACCGCCGCCGTCGGTCATGGCATCAGCTGGCGGGCCACCCGAAAGCCAATATAATAGGTCCGGTTGTCCGGTGTCGCCCAGTAACGGAACGCCGAGCGCAGATGGGCCGGCTCGTTGAACGCCGAGCCGCCGCGCAGCACCCGCCGGGTGCAATCGCCGTCGGTCGCGGTCGCGCCGTCGGCCGGGGCGCCGTCATAGGTGGCGGTCCAGCAGTCGCCGACCCATTCCCAGACATTGCCGTGCATGTCGTACAGGCCGAACGGGTTGGCGGCAAAGCTGCCGGCCACGGTGGTGGTGCGGCGGAACTGGCCGCTGGGGGCGCCGCGATAGCCGTAGCGGCCGTCGAAATTGGCGTCGTCGCCCGAGATGTCGCGCCCTGTGTAGAACGGCGTCGTGGTCCAGGCGCGCGCCGCATACTCCCATTCCGCCTCGCTCGGCAGCCGGTACGCCTTGCCACTCCGCGCCGCCAGCCAGCGCGCGAACGCGCGCGCGCCGTACCACGACACCTCGGTGACCGGGTGGCGCTCGAAGCCGGCGATCACCGCATAGCCGCCGTGGCCGTCCGACCGGATCCGGCTGTCGGCGTCGTCGGCGCGGGTTTCGATCCAGCTTTCGATGCCGTGGTCACCCCCGTCCCCGTGATCGTCACCGTGGTCGTCGCCGTGACTGCCGCCGCCGTGGCCGGCAACCGCGTTGAGGAACACCACAAACTCGGCGTTGGTCACCTCGGCCTGGCCGACCGCGAACGGGGTGGAAAAGGCGACCCGGTGCTGGGGGCCTTCATCGCTGTCGCGGCCGGTCTCGTTGTCGGGCGAGCCCATAACAAAGTCGCCGGCCGGCACCACCACCATCGGCGGGCAGTCGGCGCAGTCGCGAAACTGGGTGCCCGGTTTCAACACCGAGGCGTCGCCGGCCAACGCGGTCGGCCGATGCCCGCGCAACACCGACACCCGGACCCGGGCATAGCCGGCGCACAGCCCGTTCGGGAACCGGCGCAGATACGCCTCGAACGAGCTGAGGCGGCGGCTGCGGTGCAAGGCGTTGCACGCCCGCGCGTCCTCGCGCACCGTGTCGCCGTCGGCCGCCGCGGCCCGCCCGGCGGCACCGGTCGCCGCGCCGGCAACCAGCAGCCATCCGACCAACAGCGCGGTCAGCCGGGCCGGTTGCCGCGACCTCGCCGTCACGGTCGGGCCCAGGCCGGCAAACGCCCGGGTCCGACCGGCGCCGCCACGGCGCCGTCGGCCCCATGCAGGGCGTGGCCGTGACTGCCGTGGTCACCATGGTCGCCATGGTCGGCCGCATCCGGGGGTGCTTCTGCGGCGAGGTGCCGCGGCGCCTGGTCGTAAATCCAGTCGCCGAGCACCGCGCCGACCAGAATCCCGCCCAGCGCGACCAACCCGCCCTCGGCCAAGCTGGTCGCCGCGGCGACCCCGAGCAGCACGCCGGCGCCCATCGCCGCGACCCGCTCGACCTCGAGCTCAAGCCCGGGCCGGTGCCCGGCGGCGCGGTCGCCCGGCTCGGTGCTGGCGCGGGCCGGTGCGGCGAACCAAAGGGCCAGGATCAGGCCCGCGATCACACCCGTGCGCATGGGTCATACCCTCCTCTGGCTCGGCGGTGCGCCGGCCGTCGCGATCGACGTCCGCCGGCACCGCCCCGATAGCCGATCATATTTGGTTTCTATCGATTCCGGCAACCAAACCGATCGGGTACGGCACCGACGGACCCGCGGGCGCGTTTGCGATCCGGACACCGGTCGCGCCACCCGGCAGGAATTGCCGGGTCGGAGCGGCAGGATTTGCCGGTCGGTCCGGCCTGGCCGGCCGGATCGCCGCGGCGCCGGCGCTGGCATGCCGGTTGCTCTCCCGGATCCCGAAGCCACAACGACACCGTTGCGCTCAAAATAACACAGATGCGCTCAAAGGAGCGTTCGAGGAGACCGACCATGAGCCTGTCGCGTCAGTGTATCTCCACCTTGATCGATCTCGTGCAGAACAAGCTGAGCGATATGGAGGTGATGGATCGGGACGATGCGCGCGAGCGCGAGATCCTCGAGCGGTGCGTCTTGGAGTTGCGGGCCGAGGCCGGCGGCGCCAGCGGCAGCGCGGTCTATCACCCGGTCACCAAGCGCCGCGGCCGCCGGCCCAAGGGGATCGATCCCGCCTTGTACGGCGCCGGGGCGGCGTGATCGGGCCCGCAAGGTCGCCGCACCCTGGTCGGCCAGAATGACGGGTGCGGTCCAATGGTCGCCAAATCGGTGCGATGGTCGGGCTTGTGATGAACCGAGAGCTGTTATAAGATCGCCGTCATGCGATCCGAACTTTGTCTCGGTCATCCTTTCCTATACTTAAGTTGTCGCGACCGTCTTGCGGTCGGGGGCGCCAAACGGCGCGGCCGAGGGTCGGCCGATCGCCGCCTATGATCGGCTGGTTCGGACGTCGCGGCCGGAGGCCGCCTGACAGGGGCCGCGCCCACACCGCGGCACCGGCGCACACCCGGGTGCCGCTGGTGCCAGGCCTGGTGTTGCTCGGGGCGCTCGCGGCAAGCGTGATTTTGTCCGAACGCGCCCGACATGCCGAGGAAATCCGCGCGGCCGAACTGGTCGAGCAACAGTGCGCCGATACAATCCACGACATGACGGTCCGGCTGGCGGCGATCGAGGCGATCGGCCAAGCGGTCCGCGGTCTGATCGGCGGCGCCCGAGGCGCGATCCGGCCCGACGACTGGCACCGCTTCGTCGGGGCGATCGTGCAGGATCCGCGCTATCGCGCGATCGAGGCGATCTTTCACATCGTGCCGACCCGCTCGCCGACCGCGACCGCGACCGGCCGCATCTCGCTGTTCGCACCGGCCGCGCGGTGGCCCGGGTCGGTCGGCACCGGGGCGGTCGGTTACAACGCGTTTGCGCTTGCGCCCTGGCGCACTGGAGCCGAAGCGGCGCGGGACTCGGGTCTTGCGACCTTGACCGCTTCGCCGTTGCCGCTCGGTCCGGCGGCACCGGGCGCCGGCGTCGCCGACCCGGTGCTGTTGGTCCTGTTGCCGGTCTTCGGCGGCTCCGAGGATCCGGGCACGGTGGTCGGGCGCCGACGCGATCTGACCGGGTGGGTCGCGCTCGCCTTCCAGCCCGAGGCCTTGATCGGCGAAGCGATGGCGCGCGCCGGCGCTGCGCTCGGGCTCACGGTGCGCGACGTCACCGGGGCCGGCGCGGCCCATTTCGGCGGTACGGTCGGTGCCGGTCCCCTTTTGTACCGGCGCGCGGTCACGATCCCGGTCGCCGACCGCGACGAGGTCCAGTTCGCGTGCAGCGACCGGCTGGACGTCGGTCAGCGTCGGTGGGCGGTCCGGTTCGTTTCGACCCCCGACGTGTTGGCGCGCGCCCGCACCGGCCAGCCGATGCTGGTCTTGCTGATCGGGCTGGTGCTCGGGCTGGCGCTGTGGATCGCGGTCTATGCCCTGCAGACCAGCCAGCAACGGTTCCGCGAACTCGCCGAGACCGCCTCCGACTGGTTCTGGGAGACCGACCCGGAGGGTCGGCTGACCTACGTCTCCGACCGGTTTTTCGCACTGACCGGGCTGGCGCCGTCCGAGGTGCTTGGCCGGCCGCTGCCCGCGGCGGTCACCGGCGGTCCGTCGATCGCCGGGGCCCCGGGGCCCGAGCCCGACGGGGCCGGCGTCGACGGCAGCTTCCGGGGCCGCGAGATCGCCTTGACCCACCCGACCGGGCTGACCCGATATTTTCAGCTGTCCGGGGCGCCCAGCACGTACGAGAACGGCGTGTTCCGCGGCTATCGCGGCACCGGCACCGACATCACGGAACGCCGCCGCGCCGAGACGATCGCCGCCGAACGGGCGTCCCAGCTCCAGGTGGCGATCGAGGTGATGCCGAACGGCATCATCATGGTCTCGGACGACATGTCGATCCGCGTGTTCAACAACAAGTTCCTGGAGTTCTGGGACCTGACGGCGGACCAGGTTCGGGCCTGTGCCCGCCTGCCCGACCTCGTGCGCTTTCTGGCCGAACGCGGCGATTACGGGCCGGGCAATCCCGAGCTCCTGGTCGCACGCCGGCTGTCGCAGATTTTCCAGCGCTCGCTCGTCACCTACGAGATCGAACGGGCAAACGGCCGGGTGCTCGAGGTCCAGGCGTACGGCAAACCCTCGGTCGGCTATGTGCTGACCTATCTCGACGTCACCGAACGGCGCCGCGCCGAACAGTCGGTGCGCGAGAGCGAGCGCCGGTTGCGCGAGATCCTTGCCAACAGCCCGTTCGGGGTGTCGATCAACCGTGCCGACGGCAGCCGTCTGTTCTGGAACCCGCGCCTGGCCGAGATGCACGGCGCCCGGTTCGGCCAGGAGCTCGGGATGGTCCAGACCTCGGCAAGTTTTGCCGACCCGATGGATTTCGAGGCGATCCGCGACGAGATGACGGCCGGCACCCCGGTGGTCGGGCGCGAATGCCTGCGCCGGCGGTTCGACGGCAGCCTGTGGTGGTGCCTCCAAGACGTGTTCCCGTTCGACTATTGGGGCGAGCCCGCGTACATCATCTGGCACCAGGACGTCACCGAACGGCGCGAGGCGGAACGCGAACTGCGGCAGAACCGCCGGTTCCTGCGCGCGATCATCGACGCGATCCCGGCCGCGATCAGCGTGCGCGACCGGGAGCGCCGCTATGTCCTGATCAACCGGACCGAGGCGGACTTGTGGGGCGTGACCCCGGCCGAGGTGATCGGGCGCGCGGAAAGCGAGCTTGGGCCGGTCGCCGGCGGCCCGTGGATCGAGGGCGAGGCGCGGGTGCTCGCGACCGGCGAATCGGTGCCGTTTCGCGAGATCAGGCTCGACGACGGGTCGTCGCACGGCCGCACCTGGTTTGCCACCAACGTGCCCTTGTTCGACGAGGACGGGGTGGTCGCCCATGTGCTGAACGCCGCGCTCGAGGTTACCGAAACCAAACGCGCCGCGGACGCGTTGCGCCAGAGCGAGCAGCGCCTGAAGCTCGCGTTGTCGGTTACCCATGCCGGGGTTTGGGACCTCGACCTGATCACCGACGTGCGTTGGTGGTCTCCTGAGTTGACCGCGATGCTCGGCTACGCCGAGGGCGAGCTGCCGGCCAGCCGCGACGGCGTCAACCATTACATCCACCCCGAGGATCTGGCCCGGGTGCTCGCCGCCGCCAAGCGCCACCTGTCCGGCGAGACCGAGGAGTTCCGCTGTCAGTACCGCCTGCTTCACCGCGATCGCACCTGGACCTGGTTCGAAGACATCGGCCGGGTGATTCGCGACGACGACGGCCGGGCGGCCCGCTTCATCGGCACCGTCGTCGACATCACCGAGCGCCGCGCGACCGAGGGCGAACTGTTGCGCTCGGAGAAAATGGCGGCGCTCGGCCGACTGGTCGCCGGGGTCGCGCACGAGATCAACACGCCGGTCGGGCTCGGGGTCGGGCTCGCCTCGCACCTCGACGAGCGGACCCGCCGGATCGACGCGCTCTATCGCTCGGGCGAAATCGCGGCCGAGGATTTCGAAGGGTATCTCGAGGTTGCGCTTGAGGCGTCGGCGGCGATGCTGGTCAACCTGCGCCGCGCCGCCGATCTGGTGCGCAGCTTCAAGCAGGTCGCGGTCGACCAGTCGAGCGAGCAGCGCCGCCGCTTCAACCTGAAGACCTATATCGATGAGGTGTTGGTCAGTCTTGGCCCGAAACTGAAACGAACCCAGCATCGTATCGAAGTAAAATGTCCGGAGGATCTGTCGCTTGACAGTTTTCCGGGTGCGGTATCTCAATTGCTTGCCAATCTCATCGAGAATTCGTTAATTCATGGATTTCATACTATCGACAGCGGCACCATCACGATCAGCGCGTCTGCCGAACGCCAACACGTCCATCTGGTTTACACGGACGATGGCTGCGGGATGACGCCCGAGCAGGTGGATCGGGTGTTTGAACCGTTCTACACGACGAAACGCGGTCATGGCGGGAGCGGGCTTGGGATGCATATCGTCTATAATCTGGTCACTCAGACCTTGGGCGGCACAATCTCGGTCGCATCGACGCCTGGCAACGGGGTCCGGGTGACCGTGCGGGTGCCGCGCAGTCGGGAGGGCGGGCGTTGAGCGATCTCGGTGACCCGGGCCGCGAGGCCGTGCCGCGCCGGCCGCTCGTGTTCCGCAGCCGCGGCGAGACCGGGCCGGCGACGCCGGCGGTGGCCGCGGCGACCGGGCCGGTGCCGTGGAAGGTGATGATTTCCGACGACGACGACGGCGTCCACTCGGTGTCGCGGATGCTGCTGCGCGACTTCTCGTTCCAGGGGCGCGGGCTCGAGTTCGTCGCGGCGCGGTCCGGCGCCGAGACCCGCGAGCTGATCGCCCGCCACCCCGACACCGCGGTCTTGCTGCTCGACGTCGTGATGGAGACCGAGCACGCCGGGCTCGAGGTCGTCCGCCATATTCGCGACGTCCTGAAAAACCGGATGGTCCGGATCATCCTGGCGACCGGCCAGCCCGGATTGGCGCCGGAAAAGCAGGTGGTCGAGACTTACGACATCAACGATTATCGGGAAAAGACCGAGCTGACCGCGCAGAAGCTTGCGACCACGGTGATGTCGGCGCTTCGGGCCTATCGCGACTTGCTCAACCTCGACAACAGCCGGCGCGGGCTCGAACATATCGTCGGCGCGTCGAAGACCCTGTTCGAGCGGCGCTCGGTCCGGCGATTCGCGGCGGCGGTGCTCGCGGAGCTGACCGGGCTGTTGCTGGTGACCCGGTCGGGGCGCGACCAGGGCGACGCGGCGCTCAGGGCACCGGCAAGCCTGATCGCGACCCGGCGCGGCGACGATTTCGTCGTGACCGCCGGCACCGCGGCGTTCGCGGGCGCCGAGAACCGGAGCCTGCGCGAGGTGATCGGCGCCGCCGCCGTCGAGCGGGTCGCGGCGGTCGGTCTCGATCCGGTGGTCGAGGTCGGGGCCCGGTGCTTCATTGCCCGGTTTCATGCCTCGACCGGGGCTGAGAACGTCGTCTATGTCGCCGACACCCGACCCTATGACGAGATCGACGTGCGGTTGTTGCGCACCTTTGCGGTCAATCTCGGGGTGGCGTTCGACAATCTGCATTTAAGCCACGAGGTCGCCGACACCCAGACCGAGCTGATCCAGACCTTGAGCGAGGTGGTCGAGACCCGGTCGGCCGACACCCGGCGCCACACCAGCCGGGTCGGCGAGGCGGCCTGCCTGCTTGCGCGCCTGGCCGGGGTCGATGAGCGCGAGGTCGATCGGCTGCGTCAGGTCGCGCCGATGCACGATCTCGGCAAGGTCGGCATCCCGGACGCGATCCTCGACAAGCCGGGGCCGTTGACCGCGAGCGAGTTCGCACTGGTCAAGACCCATACGATTATGGGCTACAACATCTTGAAGGGATCGACCCGTCCGATCCTCAAGGCGGCGGCGATCGTGTGCCTGCAGCACCATGAGCACTGGGCCGGGACCGGCTATCCCTACGGGATCGCCGGCGAGGAGATCGACCTGTTGAGCCGGATCACCGGGCTGGCCGACGTGTTCGACGCGGTCTCGAACGACCGTCCCTACAAGAAGGCATGGCCGCCGGAGCAGGTCTACGAGTACATCGAACGTCAACGCGGTCGCCAGTTCGCCCCGAGCCTGGCCGATGTCTTCTTGGCGAATTTCGACGCGTTCGTCGGGCTCAGCCAGGAGCAGATGCCGCGGGCGGCGGAATAGCCGCCGCCGCAACCAGCGCCGCCACCGCGTACAGGCCGGCCGCCGCCGCGGTGGCCGCGACGGTGCCGGCAAACAGGGCGACCAGGGCGGCGAGCACCGCGCCGGACACCGAGGCGCAGCCGTTGATCGCCCAGGCCCACGGCACCAGCCCGGGCGCGTCGCGCGCCAGCAAGCGGACCGCCAGCGGGAACGGCAGCCCCATCGCCAGCGCGACCGCGCCCAGCCCGACCAGATCGAGCCCGACCGGATCGACCGTCACCGGACCGATCAGCGGGTCCGGCGGCACCGGCATCGCCAGGCGGATCGCGAGCCCGAGCGCGACCGCGGCGGCGGCGGCGGCGACCCCAGGCCGGCCGACCCGCGGCACCAGGCGGCGCGACACGCCGGCGCCGAGACCGGCCGAGACCAGCATGACGCCCAGCACGATCGCGAGCGCGTCGAGCGGCACCCCGAGCCTGACCGCCAGCCGCTCGATCGCGGCGATCTCCACGAACATGAACCCAAAACCAATCGAAAGAAAAAAACCGATCGTCCAGCCGCGATGGCCGGGCGCGATCGGAGCCTCGTGCCGCCGGGCCGCGAGCGGTGCCAGGATCGCGAGCCCGCCGAGCGCCGTGGTGATCACGCACGCCGCGACCAGAATCACGACACCGCCGTCGATCAGGGTCAGGCCGCCCTGGGCGAACAGCGCCGGCAGGTCCGGAACCAGGCGCGGGGTCGCGGTCAGCGCGGCATAGGGCCGGTCGTCGGTCGCCGGGGCGAGGTCGAACTTGTAGGCGGCGCGGAAATCGGCGGCGGCGTCGGGCGCGATCACCGCGCCGACGCCCTCGGCCAGCGACAGCGTACCGGCTTGGTTGATCGGGCCGTGCCCGCTCGTCGACGCGCCCGGGAGATGGGCGGGGTCGAAGGCGTAGGTCTCGGCAAAGCGGGCTATACCGGTGCGGCCGGCGGCGGTCAGCGGCGCGCGGGTGACGATCAGGGTCGCGGTGTCCCAGCCGTGGATCACCGCAAGATGGTCGGCCGGTGCCGGCACGCCGCGCGCCGCGAGCGCGGCGTGTGCGGTCGCGACCGCCTTCAGGCTCGCCCGCGGCGGCGTGTCGAGGCCGAGCGTCAGCACGATCGCGCCGCGTTCGGTCAAGCGGTCGAGCAGATCGCGGACCGCCTCGACCGTGCCGAGCGGCGTCGCCGCGGCGGCGTCGAGCCCGGCGGGGGCGCGGCCGACCCCGGTCTCCGGCGACGCCACCACCAAATCCCAGCGCCGGGTCGCGATCGCGATCGCCCGGCGCGGCGCGGCGTGGATCAGCCGGACCCGCGGATCGGCGAGCGGCCGGGCGGCCGCCGCGTCGTGCGCACCGGCGGCCGCGACCAGTGCGGCGAGTGCGCGGTCGGGCTCGAGGACATCGACCCGCGTCGCGCCGAGGCGGAGCGCGCGCAACACCTCGACGCCGCCGCCGAGCCCGAGCACCAACACCGCGGGCTCGGCGGGCAGGTCGAGGTGATAGGCGACCGCCGCGATCTGGTCTTCGAGATAGCCGAGCCCCGCGGCGGCCGGGTCCGGACCGGCGAGCGGGAGTGCCGCCGGACCGAGGCCGTCGCGAAAAAGCCCGAGTTGCGGCGGCGGCACCGCGCGCGCGGTCAAGCCGAGCCCGGGGGCGTGGCGCAGCGGCACCTCGGGGCTTGCGATCAGGGTGAGCGCACCCAGCGGGCTCGACCGGGTGGCCAGGCGCGCGGCGCCCGGCGCGGTCAGCGCGACCTGTTCGGGCTTGTAGGGTGACGGGACCGGGGCGGCGGCGGGCCCGAGGCCGAGCGCCGCGGTCAACAGCGCGGCCGCCGCGAGCCGCACCGGACGGACCCGGCCCGGGGTCGCCAGAACAGCGAGCCCGGCCGCCAACGCGCCCGCAGCGGCGACCAGCGGCACCGCCTGCTCGGCCGGCCGGGTCGCGAGCCAGCCGGCGGTCGCGAGCGCGCCCAGCCCGGCGCCGACCAGGTCGGCGAAATAGGTGAGGCCGGCGCGGGCGCCGAACCGGCTGAGCACGAGGCCGATCGCAAAGCCGGCGCAGGCGAACGGCACCGCCAGAACCACGCACAGCCCGGCCAGCCGCAGCTGCTGGCCCCAGTCCCAGATGACCTCGAGCGGGTTGAACCCGACCCCGCCGATCAGGGCGGCGGCGGCCGGCAGCGAGACCGCAAAGCCGGCGGCGGCGAGCGCGAACACGCTCGCAGGCGCCGCGCGCAGCCGGCCGCCGATCAGCGCCAGCGCGGTGCCCGAGGCGCCGATCCCCAGCAACGCCAGGCTGATGATCAACACCGCATAAGGTTGCCACAGCGCGACCGCGACCAGGCGGCTCAGCACCACCTGGGCGGCGAGCGCCGCGCCCGCCAACAGGGCGACCGCGGCCGCGAGCGCCGGCGTCATCGCGCGCTCAACGCCGGCCGGTCAGCGGGACGAAGCGCACCGGCAAGAGGCGGCGGGTGGTGACGCTGCCGTCCGCCGCCTTGGCGACCAGGACCAGGTGCTGGACGTAGAACGGCGGGCCGACCGGGATCACCATCCGCCCGCCTGGTTTCAGCTGGGCGACCAGCGGCGGCGGGATGTGGCTCGCCGCGGCGGTGACCACGACGGCGTCGAACGGCCCCTGGTCAGGCCAGCCGAAATAGCCGTCGCCCTGGCGCACGGTGACCGCTTGCGAGCCGATCCGAGCCAGATCGCCCGCGGCGCGCCGGGCGAGCGCCGGCACGATCTCGATCGTAAAGACGGTGCAGCCGAGCGCGGCGAGCACCGCGGCCTGGTAGCCCGAGCCGGTGCCGACCTCGAGCACGCGATCGCCCGGCCCGACCGCCAACAGGTCGGTCATCAGGGCGACGATGTAGGGCTGGGAGATCGTCTGGCCGTAGCCGATCGGCAACGGCCGGTCGTCGTAGGCGTGGGGCGCGACATTGGCCGGCACCAGCTCATGGCGCGGTACCTGCGCGATCGCGTCCAGCACCGCGCGTTCGATCCCGGTCGCGCCGGCGACCCGGGTCTGGGCGGCGATCGCCGTGATCGTGTCGATCATCCGGGCGCGTTCGGCGGCACGCGCGACCGGCGCGTCGGCAGCGCCGGCCGGGCCGCCGAGCGTCACGGCGATCACCAAGGCGGTCACGAGTGTGATCACGATCATAGGGCACCGGGACAGGTCAGAGGTAGA
Organism: Azospirillaceae bacterium; assembly: GCA_028277115.1. GTDB lineage: Bacteria > Pseudomonadota > Alphaproteobacteria > Azospirillales > Azospirillaceae > JANQHG01. Next base: position 21,399 of record JANQHG010000080.1, on the reverse strand, counting down.
CTGGGCGATGATCGCCGGGAACGCGCATGGCCGCAAGATAAGCCGGTCCCGGGGCCGCGACCGGGAAACGGCGAGACCGGTGACAGGCTCGGTCCCGAGCGCTACCATAAGGCGAGATCGATCATGGAAGGACGACATCTGCGATGGTCGAGGCTTGGCTGACCGGCGGCGTCGTTTTGTGCCTGCTCGAAGTCATCGTGCCCGGCCAAGTGCTGATCGGGCTCGGGAGCGCGGCGATCCTGGTCGGCGGCGCCGTCTGGCTCGGTTTGGTCGAAGGCGTGCTGTCGGCGCTGACGCTGTGGTTCATCGGCTCGATGGCCTTGACCGTGGCGATCCGGGGGGCGGTCGCCCGGTTGATGCCGGGGGACGCGAGCGAAGACAGCACTGACGAGGATGCCGACGTTGCCGGCCGAGTCGTCGAGGTGGTCGAGACAATTGAGCCGGGCCGGCCCGGTCGGGTCCGGTTCGGTGAGACGAGTTGGCCTGCGATCTGTTTCGACGGCCGGCTCGAGGCCGGGTTGTCGGCGCGGTTGTTGATGCGGGACGGGTTGTGTTGGGTGGTGGCACCGCTGCGCCGTTCGCGGTCCGGCTGACGAGAAACCGACCCCCCGCGACCAGGGAGTGCCCCCTGGCCCCCGCCAGTAAGTGGGGGTCAAGGGGGGCGCCCCCCCCTTGCGGGGGTCGAGGGGGCAGCGCCCCCCGCCCGGCCGTCAGGCCGCATACGGCGTTTCAGCCAGGGCCGGTATGGATTCAACAGAGAACGCCAAGGAGGGCGGGCATGGGGATGACGATCACGCTTGCGGTCATCGTCGCCGGGGTCATTGCCTGGAACACCCTGGTGGTGGTGCCGATGCGTCAGGCCGCGGTGGTCGAACGGCTCGGCCGGTTTCTCCGCGTGCTGGTGCCGGGGCCGCATTTCCTGGTGCCGTTCCTCGACCGGATCGCCTACCGCCACGAGATGCGCGAACAGGTGATCGACGTCCCGAGCCAAAGCTGCATCACCCGCGACAACATCCAGGTCGATGTCGACGGCATCGTCTATTTGAGGGTGATCGACCCGGAACGCGCGAGCTACGGCATCGAGGACTATCGCCGCGCCGCGATCAACCTGGCCCAGACGACGATGCGCGCGGAAATGGGCAAACTGCCGCTCGACCAGGTGTTCTCGGAACGCGACCGTCTGAACGAGGCGATCGTCAGCGAGATCGACACCGCGTCCGATCCCTGGGGCGTCAAGATCCTCCGCTACGAGATCCGCGACATCACCCCGACCGACCATGTCGTGCACACGCTGGAAAAACAGATGGAGGCCGAGCGCCAACGGCGCGCCGAGGTGACCAACGCCGAGGCGGGGCGCGAGGCGATGATCAACGTGTCGGAGGGCGAGCGCCAGGCGGCGATCAACCTGTCGGAGGGCGACAAGCAGCGCCGGATCAACGAGGCGCGCGGCCGCGCCGAGGCGATCTCGGTGGTCGCGGCGGCAACCGCCTCGGCGACCCGGCGGGTCGCCGAGGCGATCCGCGCCCCTGGCGGCAACGAGGCGGTCAAGATGAAGCTGGTGCGCCAGTATCTCGAGGGGCTGGCGCGCATCCTCGGCGAAGCCCAGGTGACGGTGGTGCCGCGCGAGCTTGCGACCGTCAAAGGCTTGGCCGACGGGGTCGCCCAGGTGATCGGCGCCGCGGCGCCGCCGTCCCACCCCCCGCCGTCGCGCTGAAACCGGAGGCCGTGCCATGACCTACGACCTGCTGCCGTCGGCCGACCTGGTGGTCACCCTGTTTTGGGCGGCGGTGTTCCTCGTCGTGCTTGCCAAGCTGGTGGTGTCGATCCGGATCGTGCCCAACCGCTCCGCCTATGTCGTCGAACGGTTGGGCCGGTACTCCAAGACGCTCGGGCCGGGCTTCCACGCGCTGTTGCCGTTCCTCGACAAGGTCGCGTTCGTGCGCGAATTGAAGGAGGTCGCGATCGACGTGCCGTCGCAGACCTGCTTTACCCGCGACGAGGTCAAGGTCGAGGTCGACGGCGTGATCTACATGTCGGTGGTCGATCCGGTGAAGGCGAGCTACGGCGTGATCGACTATGAGCTTGCGGCGATCGAGCTCGCGCAGACCACGACCCGCTCGGTGATCGGCACGCTCAGCCTCGACCGGACCTTCGAGGAACGCAACCTGATCAGCCTGCGGGTGGTCGAGGTGTTGGACGAGGCCGGTCACGCCTGGGGCTTGCGGGTCCATCGCTACGAGATCAAGAACATCACGCCGCCGCACACGGTGCATTCGGCGATGGAGGCGCAAGTCACCGCCGAGCGCAACCGCCGCGCCGTGGTCGCCAAATCCGAGGGCGACCGCCAGTCGCGGATCAACCTGTCGGAAGGCCAGCAGCGCGAGATGATCAACCGCTCGGAGGGCGAGCGCCAGCGGATGGTCAACGAGGCCGAGGGCCGGGCCGAGGAAATCCGCGCGATCGCCGAGGCGACCGCGCAATCGATCGAAACCCTGGCGGGCGCGCTGACGGCAGAGGGCGGCGCGGCCGCGGCGCGGCTGACGCTCGCCGAACAGCTGCTCGAAACCGTGGCGGGCTTGGCGCAGACGGACACCCGTGTGGTCCTGCCGGCCGACCTGACCGACCCGGACCGCCTGCTCGGTTTGATCGAGCTTTCCGGGTTCGATCACTCGTCGCCGCCCCCGGCCCCGGCGTCCTGACCCAAGGTCAGTGGGCGGTGCCGCGGAACACCTCGCCGAGGGTGTCGGCGCCGGGTGCGGCACCCAGCCATCGCAGGATCTCGACACGAGCCGCGGCACGCCCTTTGTCGTAGACCTTGTGCAGGAACTCGTTGTCTTTGGTATCGATCTTGCGGCCCTCGGCGCCCAAGCTCGGGGACCCCAAGCCGACGCATCGCCGCGTCGTGCGGCGTCTGGGACAACGCATTGATGCCGAAACCAAAAATCGCCTTGATCACCGGGGTCACCGGCCAGGACGGCGCCTATCTCTCAGAGCTTCTGTTATCGAAAGGCTACCAGGTCCACGGGGTCAAACGGCGGTCGTCGTCGTTCAATACCCAACGGGTCGATCATCTCTATGTCGACCCCCACGAGGCCGACACCTCGTTCTTTCTGCACTACGGCGACATGACCGACGCCACCAACCTGATCCGCCTGATCCAGGAAACCCAGCCGGACGAGCTCTACAATCTGGCGGCCCAGAGCCACGTCCAGGTCAGTTTCGAGACCCCCGAATACACCGCCAATGCCGACGCGCTCGGCACCTTGCGCTTGCTCGAAGCGATTCGGATTTTGGGCCTTGAACACAAGACCCGGTTTTACCAGGCCTCGACCTCGGAGCTGTACGGCAAGGTCCGCGAGACACCGCAGCGCGAGACCACCCCGTTCTATCCGCGCAGCCCCTATGCCGCGGCCAAGGCCTATGCCTACTGGATCACCGTCAACTATCGCGAAGCCTACGGCGTCTTTGCCTGCAACGGAATCTTGTTCAATCACGAAAGCCCGATCCGCGGTGAGACCTTCGTGACCCGCAAGATCACCCGCGCAGTCGCCGCGATCGAGTTCGGTTTGCAGCGCACACTGTTTCTCGGCAACCTTGACGCCAAGCGCGATTGGGGTCATGCCCGCGATTTCGTCGACGGCATCTGGCGGATGCTGCAGCAGGACCAGCCGGAAGACTTCGTGCTCGCGACCGGCGAGGCCCATTCGGTGCGCGAGTTCGTCGAGCGCGCGTTCGCCCGGGTCGGTCGCCCGATCGCGTGGCGCGGCCGGGGCGTGGACGAGGTCGGCCTTGATGCGCGCGACGGCCGGGTTGTGGTGCGGATCGACCCGCGCTTCTTCCGCCCGACCGAGGTCGATGTCCTGTTGGGTGATCCGTCGCGGGCCCGCGACCGTTTGGGCTGGCGGCACACCACCTGCTTTTCGGATTTGGTGGATGAGATGGTCGATCGCGACCTCGACCTGGTCCGCCGGCAGGTCTGCGTGAGCCCGGGTGGCGAGCTCATGCCGTGACCGGCCCGACGGCGGTGCGGTCGCGGCTCGCGCGGTGGGCGACCGCGCCGCTGATCGCGCTGATCACCGCTTATCGGCTGGTGCTGTCGCCGATGCTCGGGCCGCGGTGCCGGTTCCTGCCGACCTGTTCGGCCTATGCGACCGAGGCGCTGCGGCGCTACGGCCCGATCCGGGGCGGCTGGCTGACCCTGCGTCGGCTCGCGCGCTGCCACCCGCTCGGCGGCTCCGGTTACGATCCGGTGCCGTAGCCCCCGGGGTGTCGCCGGTATCCGATCGCGGCACGCTGGTTTTTTTGTCGCAGCCGCGGCGCCGGAGCTGACATCGAGAGGCAGTCGCATGCCGCAGCGGCGCGGGGCGCGCCACCGGGTAACCGACCACGACGCTCGGGAATTGAGAATGAGAACCATTTGCATTGATCGCGACGCCAGCGATGATAGGGTCGTGGCCGGTCGGCCGGCCGTTCGACGGTGGGGGATGTTGCGGGTCCCGAACGACAGGGGACAGCGCACCGCACCCGACCGAGATGGAAAAAAGGGGACGGAAAAAAAAGATGATCTCTCGCAGCCTGTGTCTGGCCGCCACGACGGCGGCGTTGCTTGCCGCGGGCGGAAGCGGTCCGGCCGCGGCCCATACGCCCTTGTTCGCCTGTTACGACAATTTTGACGGAACCGTGTTCTGCGAGGGTGGGTTCTCCGACGGGTCGTCGGCGGCCGGGGTCGCGATCTCGGTCACCCAGGGCGATCAGGCCGTGCTGACCGGCGCGCTCGACGCCGACAGCACAATCGAATTCGACAAGCCGGACGGCGCCTTCGTCGTTCGATTCGACGCCGGGCCCGGCCATGAGATCGAGGTCCCGAGCGACGCGATCGAGTGATCGGTCGGGTCGCGCCCCAAAAGAAACTCTCCCATCGTCAAAGGACCCCCACCGCATGACACGCACACTCCGAGCGGCCGCCGCCGCCCTGGCCATCCTGGCGATCGCGCCGCCGGCCGCGGCGCATTTCCAGCTGGTCTACACGCCTGAGGCGAATGTCGACCGACCGGGCCACCTGCCGTTGCGCCTGGTGTTCGCCCACCCGGCGTCGAACGGCCACGTCATGGACATGGCGGTGCCGCTCGCGTTCTATTCGCTGTTTCGCGGCGTAAAGACCGATCTTGCGCCCCAGCTGTCCCCGATCGCCTGGACCGGCGGCGTCAACGCCGGGGCGGGGTTCGCCGGCGTGCTGCCGGTCCGGCGCAGCGGCGATTACATCATGGTGTTGGAACCGGTGCCCTATCTGGAAACCGCCGAGGACGTCTACATCCAGCAGATCACCAAGAGCTTCGTCAACAAGGGCGGCCTGCCGACCGATTGGCACGAGCCGGTCGGGCTGAAAGCCGAGATCGTGCCGCTCGCCAAGCCGTACGCACTTTATGCCGGCGGCAGTTTTTCCGGCATCGTCCTGAGCGACGGCGCCCCGGTGCCGGGTGCGGAGATCGAGGTCGAGTATCTGAACCACGCCCCCGATCTCGCCACCAACGCGTTCGAGGCCGAGGCTGCGGTGACCCCGCCGTCCGACGCGTTCGTCACCCAGACGATCTTCGCCGACCAGTCCGGCACTTTCACCTACGGGCTGCCGCGGGCCGGGGTCTGGGGGTTCTGCGCGCTTGGCGTCGGGCCGGACACCAGCTATGCCGGCAAGGAGCTGTCGCAAGACGCCGTGATCTGGGTACAGGCTTACGATATGAAGTGATCGAGCCGGTCGTTATCCCGCGCCCCCGTGCCGTTGGCACGGGGGCGACCGTCGGGTCTTGGGGGCGATCCACGCCCCCATTCCGTTTTTGCCACTCCGTTTTTGAACCTCCCTGCCATAACGGGTCCCTTGCACCATGCTGACACTCGATGCCATCGCCCCAGGGCGGACAGCCCTCATTCGCCGGTTGATGAGCGCCGGCGCGACCGCGTCGCGCCTGCTCGATTTCGGCTTCGTGCCCGGGGGCGAGGTCGCGGTGGTCGGTGTGGCGCCGCTCGGCGATCCGATCACGCTCCGCGTCGGCGACGACACCGTCGCGTTGCGCCGCGAGGTCGCGGCACGGATCGAGGTGGTCGCCGCCGAGCCCGGCGGGGCGGTGTCATGACCTGGTGGCCGTGGCGGCTGACGCTGACCCGGGCGAGCTATCCGAACTGCCACCGCCCGACCATGGCGGTCGAGACGCGCGGCGGCGCGGCGCGCCGGCTGTTGGTCGCGCTCGGCGGCCAACAGAACGCGGGCAAATCGACCCTGTTCAACCAGCTGACCGGCGCCCGCCAGCATGTCGCCAACTACCCGGGCGTCACGGTCGACAAAAAGTCCGGGCGGTTCGACCACGCCGGCCACACCGTCGACCTGGTCGATCTGCCCGGGACCTATGGTCTGACCTCGTTCTCGCTGGAAGAGCGCGTCGCGCGCGACTTCCTGTTGTTGGAGCGGCCGGACGTGGTCGCCAACGTGGTCGATGCCGCGAGTTTGCGCCGCAGCCTGCGCCTGACCGTCCAGTTGCGCGAGCTTGGGCTCAGGGTCGTGGTCGCGCTCAACATGGTCGATGTCGCGACCCGCAACGGCGTCACGGTCGATGCGGAGACCCTCGCCGAGCGGCTCGGCGCGCGGGTGGTGCCGACGATCGGTCGGCGCGGCGTCGGGGTCGGCGCGCTCAAGGACGCGATCGTCGCCGAGGACGCGACCGACGGCGCAGCGCCGCCGCTCACGATCGATTACGGCGCGCTCGAGCCGGCGATCGCGTCGGTGTGCGCCGCGCTCGCGCCGACGCCCGGCTTGGCCGATCATTGCCCGCCGCGTTGGCTCGCGGTCCGGCTGCTCGAGGACGACGACGAGGCGGTGCGCCTGGTCAAGACCCATGTCCGCGACCCGACCCCGGTGCTTGACGCGGTCGCCGCGGCGCGGGCGGCGTTCGAGGCCGCCGAACGGGTCAGTGTCGCCGAACGGGTCAGTGTCGCCGACCAGGTCGCGAGCTGTCGCGAGCGCGCGGTGCGCGCGATCGAACACGACGTGGTCCGGCGGCCCGGACGCGGCGACCGGTCGTGGAGCGAGCGGATCGACACGGTCATCCTCAACCGCTGGGCCGCACCGGCCGTGCTGCTCGCCGTGATCTTCGCGGTCTACGAGCTGTCGATCGTCCAAGGCTACGCCTTGACCCAGTACACTTGGCCGGCGCTGGCGTGGCTGCGCGCCGGCGCGGCCGAGCTGTTGCCGGCACCCGGGTTCCTGTACGACCCATTGGTCCGCGGGCTCGGGCTGTGGCTGGTCGACAGCGCCAACACCCTGCTCAACTACGTGCCGATCTTTTTGATCCTGTTCGCCGTGATCGCGGTGCTCGAGGACAGCGGCTACATGGCGCGGATCGCGGTGATCCTCGACCGCCTGTTGCATCGGTTCGGGCTGCACGGCCAATCGACCCTGCCGTACATCCTAAGCGGCGTGTTCGCCGGCGGCTGCGCCGTCCCCGGCGTGATGGCGACCAAGGGCATCCCCGACCAGCGGGCCCGGATGGCGACCATCCTGACCGCGCCGTTCATGAATTGTCTGGCCAAGGTGCCGCTTTACACCTTGTTGCTCGGCGTGTTTTTCGCCGACGCGATGTCGCTCATGATGTTCTACATCGCGACGATCACGCTGTTGGCGGCACTGTTGGTCGCCAAGCTGTTGTCGGTCACCGTGTTGCGCGGCTACGAGACCGCGCCGTTCATCATGGAGCTGCCGCACTATCACTGGCCGACCGTGCGCGGGGTCGCGCTCCGCGCGTTCGAGCGGACCTGGGTATACATCCAGAAGGTCGGCACGGTGGTGATCGCGGTCGCAGTGGTGGTGTTCATCCTGTTGCACTTGCCCGGGCTCGACCGCGCCGAGCAACAGGCGTTCGAGGTGCGCGCGACCGCCGCGATCGCCGATTTCCAGGCCGCGATCGCCGGCACCCCCTATGCCGAGCGGGCGCGCGGGCCGGCGCTGGTGACGCTCGCCAACGCCTATGTCGTCCATCGCGCCGCCCGGCTGGCCGGTGGTCGGCAAGCGGCCGACGCGGTGGTCGCGCGCCGGTTCGCGGCTTGGCGGGACGTGCTGGTCCCGGGGCGCGACCGCGCGGCGCGCACGGTCAACCGGGCGCTGCGCCGGCTCACGTCGGCGCGCCGGACGATCCGGCGCGAGATGCGCGAGACCCGGATCGAAAACAGCCTGCTCGGCCGGCTCGGCCGCGGGCTCGAGCCGGTGACCCGCGCTGCCGGGTTCGACTGGAAGATCAATGTCGCGCTGTTGAGTTCATTCGCCGCGCGCGAGAGCAGCGTCGCCACGCTCGGCGTCCTGTTCCAGGACGGCGTCGATGACCATCTGACATTGGAGCAGCGGCTCGCGCGCGACGGCGCGGACGACGCAAGCGATGCGGGCAACGCAGGTGACGAGAGCGGCGGCGGCGGTCGCACTGCCCTGATGGCGTTGGCGGTGATCTTGTTCTTTGCGCTTTATCCGCCGTGCCTGGCGACCACGATCATGGTGCGGGTCCAGACCGGGTCCTATCGGTGGATGGCGTTTTCGATCCTGTTTCCGACCGCGCTCGGCCTCGGGATGGCGAGCCTGGCCTATTCGATCGGGCGCGGGCTCGGGATCGACGCGGTCAGCCTGATGACCGCGATCTATCTGGCGGCGCTGGCCGCAGTGGTGGTGATCGGGATCGCGAGCGACCGGCCGGGCCGCGGCCGGCCCGAACCGGCGGTCGCGGCCCGGCCGACGCCGGACGCGGCGGCCGGATGACCGATGAGGCCGAGACGGCATGGGTTGAGGGGACGATGACGGATCAGGCGATCGGTGGCGCGGCCGCACTGGCGGACGGCGCGTCCGTGATGGGCGACAGCGGCGGCTGGCACGAGCTCGCGGTGGTGGCCGCGGTCGCGGTGGCGGCGACCCTGTTCCTGGTGCGGCGGTTCAGCCGCCGCGGTGGTGCGTGCGCCAGTTGTCCGGCCGCCGGCGGCGCCTGCGCGGGGCCCCGCCCGGACACCCCGCCGGCGGCAGAGCGGCCGGACCCGCCGGCGTGACCGGGCCCCACATCGTCATCCTGACGATCGGCACCGAGGGCGATGTCCGGCCCTATGTCGCACTCGGGCGACGGCTGATCGCGCGCGGCTGCCGGGTCACCATCGCGGCGCCGGACACCTTCCGCGACCTTGTCGAGCACAACGGACCGGCGTTCGCGCCCCTCAACTACGACATCCGCGCGCTGTTGGCCTCGGACCGGGTGAAACGTTTGGTTCATCAGGGGGTTGTCCGCCGGCTGCTCAGTTACCGCCGCCTGCGCTCGTGGGCGAAAGAGATCATCGACGGCGCGCTCGCGACGGGCTGGCAGGCGTGCCAGGGCGCCGATCTGATCCTCTACCACCCCAAGACCATGTTCGCGCAGGACTTCGCCGAGGCGCTCGGCGTCCCGGCCGTGTTTTCGGCGTTCCAACCGCTGTCTCCGACCGGCGCCGTTCCCCTGTGTGCGCTGCGCATCCGATCGCGCGGGTCGTGGGTCAATCGGTTGACCTATCGCCTGTTGATCCTCGATCGGGTCCTGTACGGCGGCAGCTATGACGCGTTCCGGCGCGGTGTCTTGGGCTTGGCGCCGCGGTCGCGCTGGCGCTCGCCGCTGCTCGACCCGGCGGGTCGGCATGTCCCGACCCTGTACGCGTACAGCACCGCGGTGGTGCCGCGGCCGCCGGACTGGCCGGACGAGATCGCGGTCACCGGCTATTGGTGGCTCGACGACGCGGCCGGCACGGGCGGCCAGGAGAGCACGGCGTGGCAGCCGTCGCCGGACCTGCGCGTCTTCCTCGACGCCGGCGCGCCGCCGGTCTACATCGGCTTCGGCTCGATGCCGTGGGACGCCGCCCAAACCACGGCGGTGGTGCTCGAGGGCGTGGCCCGCTGGGGCGGCCGCGCGCTCGTCGCCACCGGCTGGGGCGGTCTCGCACCCGATCAACGCCCGGATGCGTTGTCCCCGCAGGTGTTCGCGCTGACCGCGGCGCCGCACGACCGCCTGTTCCCGCTCACCGCGGCGGTGGTCCACCATGGCGGCGCCGGCACCACGGCGGCGGGCCTGCGCGCCGGCCGCCCGAGCTTCGTGTGCCCGGTGCTCGGCGACCAGGGCTTTTTCGGCGAGCGCGTCCACGCGCTCGGCGCCGGGCCGCCGCCGATCCCGCTTCGCCGGCTCACCCCGGCGACGCTCGCCGAACGGCTCGCCGCCTTGGTCGGGACCCCGAGGTACGTCGAGCGCGCCGGCGCGATCGCGGCGGCGTTGGCGGCCGAGGACGGTGCCGGGCGGGCGGCGGACCGGCTGATCGGGCTGGCCGGGGTCCACCAACACCGTGCGACCGAGGCGCCGGGAATACGCGCGGGCGTATAGAGTGGTCCGAAACCCATCGCCACTGCGCGGTTTTGGGGGCTGTCGCCCCCAAGGTCAGGGGGGTCGCCCCCCGACACCCCCCGACCAGGGGTTCCCCCCTGGACCCCATCTGTTAATCGAGGGCAAGGGGGCTCGCCCCCGACGCCGACCTTACTCCGCCGCCGCTGCGGCGGCCTCGGCGACCCAGCTGTCGAACAGCGCCTGGTTGTCGGCGATCCACCCCTCGGCGTGGCCGATGATGTCTTCCGGGCGGTCCTCGCCCCGGAACATCTTGGCGTTTTGCTCGAAGATGTCGGCAAGCGGGATCGTTATCACCTCGAACAGCCGGCGCGCCGCCGGATTGGCGGCCAGGAAGTCGCTGTTGGCGACCGGGCGGATGTCCTGGACCGGCCAGCCCATCTCGCACGGGTTGTCGACGCAGCCCTCGACGTCCGGCACCGTGGTCAGATCCATGTAATCGGTCTGGTCGGGTGGCAGGCTCGGGAACGGCACCTCGATCCACACGACATCGACCCCGGGCTTCAAGATGCCGACGGTCCAGTTCGGGGTCCAGGTGTAGAAAAAGATCGGTTCGCCGTCCTGATACCGCCCGAGCGCCGACGCCATCGCCGCGTTGTAGTCGGCCTTGATCGGCTCGACCGTGGTGCGCAGGTCATAGGCGTCGAGCTGGTGCTCGATCGTCAACTCGCAGCCCCAACCCGGCGGGCAGGCAACCAATTCTGCCTTGCCGTCGCCGTCGCCGTCGAACAACGCCGCGATCTCCGGGCGCTGGAAGTCCTCGAGATTGGTGATGCCGTGGGCGTCGGCGGTCGCCTTGTCGATCAGATAACCGTTGAGCGCGCCGCCCTTGGCGACATAGCCGACCAACTCCGCGCCATACTCGAAATCATCCCGATAGGTGTCGTGGATCGGGAACCAGCCGTTGGTCCAAAAGTCGATGTCGCCCTGCGCAACCGCGGTGTAGAAAATCGGATTGGTCAAAGACCGCGGCCGCGACACCTCGTACCCAAGCGCTTCCAACGCCTTGTTGTAAACCTCGGCATGGAACCAGCCGGTGTCCCAGGTCGCCCGCGCCGCCTCGATCGAACGCCCGGCACCCGGCAGCGTCTCAGCGACGGCCAAATCCGGCGTCACCGCCAAAGCGGCTGCAGCGGCCAACGCCGTCGCTCCCGCGATCTTAAGTTGCATTCATCGATATCCCTTGACGTGATCTGAACCGCCATGCCACCGCGCCATGCGCGTGTGCGACACAGCTATCGACAAATAGGCGTTGACAGGGCGGTGGTGTCAAGCATTGCGGCCGGTGACGCCATAATCCCTCGCGGCCGAGCGGGCGGCAATCGGCACATGACATCGACCAAGCGATCCACTATATACCGGTCGCCCCACGGCGGCGCCACCTCTGCCGCCGGGGATTGCTGACATTGGTATTGCACCAGTCCGCGCGCATGAAGGATCTGCTCATGCCGATGATCGAGATCGATAATCTGGTCAGGAAGTTCGGAGAGTTCGCCGCGGTCGATGGGGTCAGCTTCTCCGTCGAGCGCGGCACCGTGCTCGGCTTTCTCGGCCCGAACGGCGCCGGGAAATCGACCACCATGAAGGTCATCACCGGCTACTTGACGCCGACCGCCGGGCGGGTCGAGGTGTGCGGCCACGACGTGGTCGGCGATGCGATCGCCGCCAAGGCACGGATCGGCTATCTGCCCGAGGGCGCACCCGCCTACCCCGACATGACCCCGCTCGGCTATCTTGAGTTCATTGCCGACGCCCGCGGCCTCAAAGGGGCTGCGCGGCGCGGGCGGATCGCGGCCGCGGTAGACAAGGTTGCGCTCGGCTCGGTCTTGACCCAGCCGATCGAGACCCTGTCGAAGGGCTTCAAGCGCCGGGTCGGGCTCGCCCAGGCGATCGTCCACGACCCGGACGTGCTGATCCTCGACGAGCCGACCGACGGCCTCGACCCCAACCAGAAACACCAGGTGCGCACGCTGATCCAGGAAATGGCGCCGTCGAAGGCGATCATCATCTCGACCCACATCCTGGAAGAGGTCGAAGCGGTGTGCCAGCGCGCCCTGATCATCGCGCGCGGTCGCGTGGTCGCCGAGGGCGCGCCGACCGCGCGCGGCACCTGGCAGTTCGGCGAGCACGAGGCCGAACCCGGGCGGCTCGACGCCGTGTTCCGCCGGATCACCACCGGCAACGGCGCCGCCGCGGACGACGGCCGCACCGGCACCCCGACCGGTACCAAGGGAGCTTCGGCATGAGAGGCGCGACCGCCCTGTTCCAGCGCGAGCTCGGGGCCTATTTCGCGACCCCGGTCGCCTATGTCTTCATCATGATCTTCTTGTTCCTGAGCGGCGTCTTTACCTTTTACCTCGGCAGTTTCCTCGAACGCGGCCAGGCGGACCTGCGCCCGTTCTTCGTGTTCCACCCGTGGTTGTATCTGGTGATGATGCCGGCGATCGCGATGCGCCTGTGGGCCGAAGAGCGCAAGGCCGGAACGGTCGAGCTGTTGCTGACCCTGCCGATCGGGCTCGCCGACATCATCGTCGGCAAGTTCCTCGCCGCCTGGGTGTTTACCGCGATCGCGCTTGCTCTGACCTTTCCGATCTGGCTCACCGTCGCCTATCTCGGCCAGCCCGACCATGGGGTGATCCTGGCGAGCTACATCGGCAGCCTGTTGATGGCTGGCGGCTATCTCGCGATCTGCTCGTGCATCTCGGCGACCACCAAGAACCAGATCGTGGCGTTCATCGTCGGCGTCTTGGTCTGCTTCTTGTTCACGGTCGCCGGGTTTCCGATCGTGCTGGACGCGTTTGCCGGCTGGGCGCCCGACCTGGTGCTCCAGGTGATTTCGTCGTTCAGCTTCATCACCCGGTTCAATGCGATTATCGAGGGCGTGATCGACGCCCGCGACGTCATCTTCTTCGTCACGCTGATCGTGTTCTGGTTGTTCGCCAACGCGATCGTGGTCGACCTGAAAAAGGCCGGCTAAAGGGGACGCGAGGTCATGCGAAGCTTTCTGTCGATCACCGCTCTGGTCGTGGCGGCGGTGCTGTTCGTCGCGATCAATATCTTCAGCACGCTCACTTTGCCGCAGGTCCGCCTCGATCTGACCGAGCGCGGCTTGTTCACGCTGTCGGACGGCACTCGGGCGATCCTGGACCAGGTCGCAGAGCCGATCACGCTGCGCTTCTTCTTTTCCGAGAAGCTCGCGCGCGAACTGCCGACCTTCCGGGTCTACGGCAACCGGGTGCGCGAGCTGCTTGAGGAGTATCAGACCGATGCCGGCGGCAAGATAAGGCTCGAGGTGATCGATCCCGAGCCGTTCTCGCGCGCCGAGGACCGGGCGGTCCAGGCGGGGCTGCAGGGCGTGCCGCTCGACCAGACCTCGGGCGAGCAGGTGTTCTTCGGCCTGGTCGGCACCAACACGATCAACCAGCGCGAAGTGATCCCGTTCTTCCAGCAGAGCCGGGAACGCTTTCTCGAGTACGACCTGACCAAGCTCATCTACAACCTGACCGACCCGACCAAGCCGGTGCTCGGGATCGTCGGCAGCGTGCCGTTCGAGTTCGGCCCGGGCGGCATGGCGATGGCGATGCGCGGCCAGGTCCAGCCCTATGTCCTGTATGAGCAGCTGCGCCAGCTGTTCGAGGTCCGCACGCTCGAGGCCGACCAGCTGACCGAGATCGAGCCCGAGGTCACGGTCTTAATGGTCGCGCGGCCCAAGGACCTGCCCGAGCCGGCGCTCTATGCGATCGACCAGTACATTCTGGGCGGCGGCAAGGCGGTCCTGTTCGTCGATCCGTGGGCCGAGTCGGCGGCGCAGCAGCCGGGGCCGCAGGGCCGGCCGAACCCGATGGGCGATCACCAGGCGACCCTGTCACGGCTGTTCGACGCCTGGGGCCTCGAACTCGCGGCCGACCAGTTCGTCGCGGACCCGCGTTTGGCGATGCAGGTCGCGACCGGCCGGGGCCGGCGCCAGCGCGCGGTGCCCTATCCGGCGTGGCTGAGCGTGCCCGATCAACTGCTCGATCGCGACGACGTGGTGACCGCCGACCTCGGGTCGATCAACCTTGCGACCGCCGGCAGCCTGAAGGTGGGCGAGGGCGCGTCGATCACGCTGGCGCCGCTGGTCAGCTCGTCGCCGCTCGGCCAACTGCTGCCGATCGACCAGGTGCGCGGCCAGCCCGACCCCGAAGCGGTGCTTGCAGCCCTGTCGCCGAGCCAGGGCGAAACGCTGGTGATCGCGGGGCGGGTCACCGGCACGGTCGAGACCGCGTTCCCCGACGGCCCGCCGCCCGCCGACGACGATGCCGACCCGGCCGACGGCGAAGCCGCAGCGGCCGACGGCGAAGCCGCAGCGGCCGACGGCGAAGCCGCAGCGGATGACGGCGAAGCCGCAGCGGATGACGCCGCGAGCGGACCCGAGCGGAGCCATCTGTCCGAAAGCCGCGGGCCGGTGACCTTGATCGTGGTCGCCGATTCGGATCTGCTCGAGGATCGCTACTGGGTGCAGTCGCAGGACTTCTTCGGTCAACGCCTGGTGGTGCCGATCGCGGCCAACGGCGACCTCGTGGTCAACGCGATCGACAACCTGACCGGGTCGAGCGAGCTGATCGGCCTGCGCGGGCGTGCCGCGTCGGATCGGCCGTTCACCCGGATCGAGGAGCTGCAGCGGACGGCGGCCCGGCAGTTTCTGGCGCGCGAGCAGGAGCTGCAGTCCCAGCTGACCGAGACCGAGCGCCAGTTGCGCGAGCTCCAGACCAAGTCGGGCGAGGCCGGCAAATCGACCCTGGTCACCGCGGAAGAGCAACAGGCGATCGACCGGTTCCGCGGCGAGGTCGTGCGCATCCGCCGCGAGCTGCGCGATGTCCAGCACAACCTGAACAAGGACATCGAGCGGCTGCAGGACACGATCAAGGTGATCAACATCGGCCTGGTACCGGTCGCGGTCGCGTTGCTGGCGTTGATCCTGGCGGCGGTGCGCAGCCAGACTCGGCGCCGGCGTCGGGTCGGCGACTGAGCGCCTGAGATCTGACGGGGACGCCAGCGGCGCCGGGTTCGGCCTTGCGGCCGTTTCGGGGGGCGCTGCCCCCCTCGACCCCCGCAAGGGGTTGCCCCCTTGACCCCCCAAAAAATGGGGTCCAGGGGGAAAACCCTGACCTTGAGGGCGCCAGCCACCTGCGCCGAACCGATCGCTATCGACGAAAAAGGGACGAGGGATGCGTTGGACGACTTTTCTGTTCCTGATCGTGGTCACCGCCGTGGTCGGCTGGGCGGCCTATTGGGCCTGGGTCGAACAGCAACAGGCCCATGAGGCGTCGGCACCGGCAGCGACCGACCTGTTCGGCAATTTCGCATCGCGGGTCAACGAGGTCGCCCGGATCACGGCGCGGTCGGCCGAGGCGACGGTGACGGTCGGCCGGAACGCGGACGGCGTCTGGACCGTCGCGGAAAAGGGCGATTACCCGGCCAACCCGGACAAGGTGCGCGAGACCGTGCTGGGCTTGGCCGGGCTGGCGGTGGTCGAGCCGATGACCGCGAACCCGGACTACTTCGATCGGCTCGGCCTACGCGACGTCGCGGTCGAGGGGTCGAAGGCGGTCGAGGTCACGCTGGCCGACGGCGCGGGCACGGCGCTCGCGACCGTGCTGCGCGGCGACACCCGCGACTATGCCAGCGGCAGCCAGCCCGGGACCTTCTATGTCCGGATGCCGGGCGAGGACCAGACCTGGCTGGTCGAGGGCACCTTCCAGCCCGCGGCCGACCCGGTCGAGTGGATCGACAAGTCGGTGCCCGAGGTGACGCGCGAGCGGGTGATGCGGCTCGAGGTGCACCACCCGGACGGCACCGCGTTCTCGGCGTCGCGCGCCGACCCGGACGGCACGCTCGCGCTCGACACCCCGCCCGAGGGCGCGGAGGTCAAGACCAGCGAGGTCAACCGGATCGCGGGCGCGCTTGCATACTTCTATTTCGACGATGTCCGCCCGGCCGACCCGGCGACCGAGGCGGTCGCGGTCACGCTGACCTTGCGCACCTTCGACGGTCTGGTGGTGACCGCGCGGACGGTGCGTGAGCGCGGTGAGACCGGTGACGATGACGACGGCGGCGACGGATGGGTCACCTTCTCGGCCGAGCTCGACGAGGCACTCGCCACCGCGGCGGCCGAGGCCGCTCGCACCGCGACCGCCGAGGCCGGGGGCGACGAGGCCGAGACAACCGAGGACGACCCGCTCGAGACCCTGCGTGCCGAGGTGGCCGGGATCACCGACCGCCACGCCGGGTGGGCATACAAGGTGTCGTCCTATTCGGCCGACACGCTGACGCGCCGGCTCGGCGACGTGATCGAGGAACCGGAACCGGACGCGGCGGAGTAGGGGACCGGAGGGGGCGCGGTTGGTTCCCCGTCGGCCGTCGGCCGCCGTTCCTGGTTGAAACGCCGGCTGCGGCCTGACGGCCGTCGCGGGGGGCGCTGCCCCCTCGACCCCCGCAAGGGGGTTGCCCCCCTTGACCCCCATCAACTGGGGGCCGGGGGGGGGAAGGGGGAGCGAACACCCTGATCTTGGGGCGCCGGCCCCAATATCGGCGCCGCCGGGCTCGCTCTCGCCGGTATCCCCGCCTTGCACCGCGGCCGCGCGATCGTTAAATCCGTTACCACGTCTTTATCGAGCATGCGGAGCCGACCCGAGGCATGGTGACCCCCGACCTGCGGCGGATGGCACGGCGGCGATGACCGGACGGGCCGGTACGCTCGGCCACGAGGTGGTGATCTCGGTGCGCGGGCTCGTGACTCGCTTTGGCGACCACGTCGTGCACGATCGGCTCGACCTCGACGTCCGGCGCGGCGAGGTTTTGGGCGTGGTCGGCGGCTCGGGCAGCGGCAAATCGGTGCTTCTAAAGGCGATCGTCGGGCTCGAGCGGCCGAGCGCCGGGCGGATCGTCTTGTTCGGCGAAGAGGTCTCTCGGCTGTCGCTGCGCCGTCGACGCGAGCTTCAGGAACGCTGCGGCGTTTTATTTCAAGACGGTGCATTGTTCAGCTCATTGAGCGTGCTTGAAAATGTCGCGGTGCCGCTCAACGAGCACACGGACCTGGCGCCGGCGTTGATCGACCAGGTGGCGCGGGTCAAGATCGCCCAGGTCGGTCTGGCGCCCGGGGCGGCCGACAAGCTGCCGGCGCAGCTGTCCGGCGGCATGCGCAAACGCGCGGGCTTGGCGCGCGCGCTTGCGCTCGACCCCGAAATCCTGTTTTTGGACGAGCCGACCGCCGGGCTCGACCCGATCGGTGCGGCCGCGTTCGACGAGTTGATCGGCTATCTCCAGCGCGGGCTCGGGCTCACCGTGTTCATGGTCACCCACGACCTCGACAGTCTGTCGGCGATCTGCGACCGGGTCGCCGCGCTGGTCGACGGCCGGCTGGTGGTCGGCACGCTCGACGAGTTGCGCCGGACGCCGCATCCCTGGATCGAGGCCTATTTCGGGGGGCCGCGCGGCCGCGCCGCGCTCGAGGGCGGGCCGGCCCTGGCCGCGGCGACCGTCGGTTAGTCTCGGGCCCGGCGGCCGCGCCCGGGCGTTGTTCTGAGGACAGGCATGGAACCACGCGCGCACTATGTCTCGATCGGCCTGTTCGTGCTCGGTCTCGGCGCCGCGATGGTGGTGTTCACCCTGTGGATCGGGCGGGTCCAGCTGATCGAGACCCGGCCCGCCTATCACATCTATTTTCCGGGTTCGGTCACCGGGCTCAAGACCGGCAGCCCGGTGCGCTACCACGGCATCCCGGTCGGCAAGGTGACCGAGATCCGGATCGACCCGGACAATGTCGAGCGGGTGCGGGTCACCGTGCGGATCGACCCCGAGGTGCCGGTCAAGACCGACACGGTCGCCCGGCTCGAGGTCAAGGGGATGACCGGCAACTCGTTCGTTCAGCTGACCGGCAGCACCGCGGCGGCGCCGCCGGTGCGCCCGGCCGGCGACGGCGCGCCGGCGGTGATCCCGTCCGAGCGCTCGGCGCTCGACCGGCTGCTCGAGGACGCGCCGGCGGCGGTCGACCGGTTCCTGGTGCTCGGCGAGCGGCTGAATGAGATCCTGAGCGTCGAGAACGAGCGCCTGATCACCGACACGCTGGCCAACCTGCACCGGATGAGCCGCAGCCTTGCCGACACCGCCGACGACGCCGAGGAGACCATGGTCGCGATCCGGCGCACCGCCGGCCAGGTCGACACCCTGTTCGTCACGGTCGAGCGCCAAGTCGAGACGGTGGCGCTCAGCGTCGATCGGACGTTGGCGCGGGTGCGCCTGACACTGGCCGAGCTCGACCATAACGCCAAGCTCGGTCTCGGCGGGATGCAGGAGACCATGGTCGAGGTTCAGGCGTTGGCGCGCGCGCTTGCCGCGTTGTCCGACGAGGCGAGCGGCGCGATCGCCGAGAACCGGACCGCGGTGCGCGATTTTTCCGGGGTCGGGCTCTACGAGCTGTCGCGGTTGATCGTCGAGTTGCGGGCGCTCGCGGTCAGCCTGTCGCGGGTCAGCCGCGAGATCGAGCGCGGGCCGGTCCAGTTCCTGTTCAGCGGCACCGACGGCGACGGCGAGGGCGCACAATGACCGACCGGGCGGCCCCGCCGTCGGCGCCGGTGCCGCCGGCGTTCGAAACGCTCGGACGTGCCGAGCTCGATGCGCTGGCCGCGGCCGGGCGTGGGGTCGCAGACGCGGTTCGCGCGCTGGCGGCGACCGGGGACACCGTCGTCTCGACGCTGATCCGTGAGACGGCGACGCCGGTGCCCTGGCAGCATTACCCACCCGGCGATGTCTATGATCACGATCGCCACGCGCAGTATTATTTCCATGCCCACGCCAAGGGCGAGGGGTTGCCGGGCGAAATCGGTCACCTCCACACCTTCCTGCGCTCGCTCGGCATGCCGTCCGGGGTCGCGCCGGCCCCGGTGCCCGACCTGGTGCGGCCGGCCGGCGCCAATGATGCTCTGGCGCATCTGATCGGCATTTCGCTCGCCGCCGACGGGCGGGCGATCGGGTTGTTCACCACCAATCGTTGGGTCACCGGCGAGACCTGGTATGCCGCCCGCGACGCCGCGCGCATGGTCACGCGATTTGCGATCGACCACGACCGGCCGTCGCGGCCGCTCAACCGGTGGGTTACCGCGATGGTCCAGCTGTTCCGGCCGCAGATCACGGCATTGCTCGAGGCGCGCGACGACGCCGTGGCGGCCTGGCAGGCGAACGCGCCGGACCGGTTGGTTTACGACGATCGCGGGCTCGAGTTTCCCTCGCGCTGTGCGATCTCGGTGTCGGATCAGGTCGCCGCGATCGACCGCGCGCGCGCCGGGGTGCCGATGACGGGGCCATGACCGTCCCGACCGGGAGGTGGGACCGGCGGTCAAACCAACCACAGGTCGGCGAGCGACAGGGCCAACTCAGGGAATGGCGCCGGCGAGACCGTGTCGTCATCGCTGGCGGTTTGGGCCAGCAACCATCCGTCCGGACGCCGTTCGAAGACTTCCAACGTTCGCGTATCGGGATCGATGATCCAATAGTACGCCACGCCGTGGCGGTGATAGAGCCTGGATTTGACCACGCGATCTCTTGGTCCCGCCGACGGCGAGGTAACCTCGCAGACCCAATCGGGCGCAATGGTTGCCGCGGCGATCTTCGGCACTTTCCCGCCGAGACGTTCGCGCCGCCAACCACCGATATCCGGCGCGAGCACGTCCGCCTCGAGATGGAGTTCCGGTTCGAACACGACCACCCAGCCACCGGGCCCGCCACGACCCAGATGGTAGGCGCGTTGAACTTGAGAGTGGAGCGCACCGGCGGCGATGGCATGGGGCCACGCCGGCCGCGGGTGGGTGACCAGACGCCCGTCCAGGATTTCGCCCGTCAGATGTTCGGGCAGGTCTTCGATTTGGCGGTAAAGGGCCGGATCCGGCCCGGACTGGGCGACACCGTCCATGATCGCCTCCCGAGCGCTGCATCGGTCGCGCTAAGACTGATATGTGATGTCTTTCCCTGCCCCTGCGACCGCTCAACCCGCCCACGCCCTGGGATCGATCGACGATTGCGGTTGCCGCCCGTTTTTCTGGGGTCCAAGGGCTTGTCCTTGGTCGGGGGGTGTCGGGGGGCGGCGCCCCCTGACTTCGCGAAGCGACCCGGTCAGAACGGCAGCTTCATCCCCGGCGGCAGCTTGAGCCCGCCCATCATCTCCTGAGTTTCTTCCGAGATCTTCGCTTCGACCTTCGCCTTGGCGTCGCCGTAGGCGGCGACCAGCAGGTCTTCCAGCACATCGATTTCCTCGGGGTCGACGATCGACTTGTCGAGCTTGACCGCCTTCATTTCGCCGCGGCCGTTCAAGGTGACTTGGACCATGCCGCCGCCGGCCTGGCCGTCGATTTCCAGTTCCGACAGTTTTTCTTGCATTTCTTGCATTTTGCTCTGCATTTGCTGGGCTTGCTTGAGCATGTTGCCGATGTTTTTCATGTTGGTTTCTCCTTTTATGGGTCTTCGGTTGGCTCGTCGATCGCGGCGGCGGGGTCGCCGCCGCGGTCCGATGGCGGGGCGAGCGGGGTGATCCGGGTGATGCGCGCGCCCGGGAACTCGTCGAGCAGCGCGCGCACGACCGGGTGGCGGCTCGCCTCGGCGCGTTCCTGGCTTTCCGCAGCGGCGTCCTGGTCGGCGAGGGTGGGTTCGCCGGGGGCGCGGCTGAGCCCGACCATCCACTGGCGCCCGGTCCATTTGGTCAGGCAGGCCGCGACCCTGGTCGCGAGGTCGCGCGGTGCGCGGTCGGTCGGGCGAAACTCGAGCCGGCCCGGCGCGGTGCGCACCGGATAGACATGGGCATAGAGGTGGGCGTGGAGCAACACCTCGCGCCGGTCCTGGAACAGCGCGACCACATCGCGGAAGGTTCGCGGGCCCTCCACGGTCCCGCAGTCGGCCGGGGTCGGTGGGGGCGGCGTCGGCTCCGGTGGCGGCATCG